>NZ_JADYXI010000014.1:0-137271 GCF_015864375.1 Pseudoalteromonas sp. SWYJZ19 | reverse complement strand
CTCAGTAGTGAAACGAAACAGCGCCGATGATAGTGTAGCATTTGCTATGTGAAAGTAGGACATTACCAGGCTTCAAATTGTAGAAAGCCCGAATCTAACGATTCGGGCTTTTTTACGTCTGCAGAAAAGTAAAATACGTGCAATTAATACACACTCACATCAACACCCATCACGTAGGGCGGGCGCAGCGACTCCCGACGCTAAAATCATGAAAAATCTCCGCTCAGCAATGAATGCGCAGCATTTTCACTATGACTCTCCACCGCTGTGGGCACTATGACATTATA
The DNA here is from genome assembly GCF_015864375.1 of Pseudoalteromonas sp. SWYJZ19. Lineage (NCBI taxonomy): Bacteria > Pseudomonadati > Pseudomonadota > Gammaproteobacteria > Alteromonadales > Pseudoalteromonadaceae > Pseudoalteromonas > Pseudoalteromonas sp. SWYJZ19. The sequence goes on along the minus strand of NZ_JADYXI010000014.1, from coordinate 136,984 downwards.
CAAGCTTCAAATTGTAGAGAGCCAACATCTAAAAATTCGGGCTCTTTACGTCTGCAGAAAGTAAAATGTGAACCAATAACGAACAATCAATGCCATAACATCATCGAGTAATTGCATTAAATACCTTCATGATGAAACTAAACCCGAAAGGTTCTCGTTTTTGAAAAGTGTAGTAAGGTTAAACGTAGGTGAATAGCGTACTACTTATTTAACTATCTTAATTCATATTTAATCTTTTTTACTTTCTATAAAAGCTAATTACTCTCATTTCCTTAGATAACAAATTTAATTTTGCTTTGTTACTGTCTTTGATTTAGGATCAAATCAGTTTAAAACCAAGAACTAACAGCCTGTGTATAGATTATTAATTAGCGCCATATCCATTTTATTTTGTTTTTCTGTGTCGGCAGTTGAAGTAGCTGATCTATATCAAGATATTTTAAAAGTGGATGACAAAACACGAGACACTCGATTAGCTGCGAGTCGTAAAGCTTTGCTCAATGTTTTAGTGAAAGTAAGTGGTGATGAAACTGCGGATCAAAATAAATTAGCGCAGCAACGTACTAAAGATATTTCTGATTATATGCTTAAGTTTGAATATGACGAGAGAGCAAATGGACAATTGAAACTCGTTGTTAAATTTGAAGCTCGAAAGATCAACGCGCTAATCAAAGAGTTAAACTTACCTTTATGGGGAGTACAACGCCCATTAGTCGCAATATGGTTAGGTATTGAAGACAATTGGCGCAGAGAATTAGTAACACAAGAAAGTTACCCGCAATTAGAGCAGTTAATTTATGACAAAGCAGGACGCCGTGGTCTGCCTGTCGTTGTGCCATTACTTGATTTACAAGATAGACGTTTAGTAGGTATTCCTGAGGTATGGGGTAACTTTTCAGAACCAGTAGAAGAGGCCTCTAGACGATACAGTGCTGAGCGAAGTATTACAGCAAGAATGTATAAAGAAGCGGATAGCGAAAATTGGATTTTAGATTGGCGTTTTACTAATGATGATCAATTTGATTCAAATAGATTAACGGGCGATAAGCAGCAAATAGTGAGTCAAATGATTGATACCTTAGCTCGAGGCCTTGCAAGCGAGTACGCTATTGATCCAAATGCTTATTATGAACAAGCCGCGGCCACGCTAACATTAAAAGGCACGCAAAGTTTTGTTGATGTTGAATTAGCAAAACAAAGATTATTGAACTTAAGCGTTGTTACGCAAGTTAAAATTGTTCGTAAAACACCAGAATTTGTAGAATTTAAACTAAACCACACTGGTAACCTAAGCGATCTTAAAAAAGGGTTAGGGTTAGACTCCTCATTTAAAGATTATGAGGATCCACGCGCTTTTTATCATGTTGTTGATAAAAATAGCTTAGAGTATCAATGGATAACGCCATAATGCTAACTTCTGAGCCGATGCAAATGGCATTACCGGTTACCTTGCCGGATGACGAAACATTTGCATCGTACTTTGGTGGGGAAGATTCGTTAGAGGTTAACCATTTAAAAGATAGCTTTTCGAAGTTAGCTAAAAAGTTTCAGTATACTTATTTATGTGGGTTAGGTGATTCGGGTAAGTCTCACCTTTTGTATGCAACCTGCATTAAAGCACAAGAGCGTGGCTTATCTAATATGCTGCTGTCTATGCGCGAAGTAATTGACTTTGGACCTATGGTATTAGACGGTTTAGAAGCGCTTGATGTTCTATGTATTGATGACGTGCATTTAGTTGCAGGCAATGATGCATGGGAAAAAGCACTATTCAACTTTTTTAACCGGTTTAACGAACCCGGAAAAATGTTAGTAGTAACTGCCGATTTACTTCCTAGCATGCTTAATATCTCGCTGCCTGACTTAGAGTCTCGCTTAACGTGGGGAACAACCTTTCAAATTCGTTCTATGAGTGATGATGATAAAGCACAAGCACTTGTTAAGCGCGCTCATATGCGCGGCCTTGAATTAAGTGATGAGTGTGCACGCTTTTTACTAACCCGTTTAAGCCGTGATATGCGTGCTTTATTAGATGTACTCGACAAATTAGATCATGCATCTATGGCAGCACAGCGAAAATTAACTATTCCTTTTATAAAATCAACGTTAAAGCTGTAGTAGGTCTAGAATCTAGACCCTTCTTTCAGTTATCATAAGCTATTATCAGAGCGTGTTTACCTTTCCTGATTGGAATTTGTTTAACTTAAGAGTGCTTTAATCGCGTCGTGAGGACTTTAGCGTAGTATTTATATGCGAAACCCGAACAACAAAGAAAGTAGCCTCCGAGATAAACACTTCAAACTGCATGTGTTTGGTCTTTATTTAGCGTTATTGCATCACTTATGTAGGAAACTACAGTCCAATGCTTAACCTTATTTAATAACCAACCACACTGTTGTAAAGCAATCTTGAAAGGCCAACACGCTCTTAAGCAATCACCTTCTGTGAAAGGTCAGGTATCGAATGAACTTAGAAAACATATTAGCGCAAGCACTTGAGGCGGTAGCCAGTGCCAGTGAAATAGCGCAGTTAGAAGATATCAGGGTTAATTACCTTGGTAAAAAAGGCGAAATCACTAGCTTACTTAAAACGTTAGGTAAAATAGCACCTGAAGAACGTAAAGAAGCAGGCCAAGTTATAAACCAAGCTAAACAAGATGTACAAGCTGCTATCAACGAAAAGCGTGAGTTGCTAGCAAGTAAAGCACTTGAAGAAAAACTAGCTGCTGAAACTATAGATGTAACTCTACCAGGGCGTGTTATGCCTACTGGCGGTTTACACCCAGTTACGCGCACTATTGAGCGCATAGAAAGCTTTTTCGGTGAGTTAGGTTTTGAAGTTAAATCTGGTCCAGAAATCGAAGACGATTTTCATAACTTTGATGCGCTAAATATTCCAGAGCACCATCCAGCACGTGCTGATCATGATACCTTTTATTTCAATCCTAAGTTAGTACTACGTACTCAAACAAGTGGCGTGCAAATTCGTACTATGGAAACTGAGCAGCCACCACTGCGCATTATTTCACCTGGACGTGTATACCGTAACGATTACGACCAGACACATACACCTATGTTCCATCAGGTTGAAGGTTTAATGGTTGATACCGATGTTAGCTTTACTGAGCTAAAAGGTATTTTGCATGATTTTTTACGTAACTTTTTTGAAGAAGATATGGAAATTCGTTTCCGTCCTTCATTCTTCCCGTTTACAGAACCTTCGGCTGAAGTAGATGTTATGGGTAAAGACGGTAAGTGGTTAGAAGTACTAGGCTGCGGCATGGTACATCCAAATGTACTTAAGTCTGTGGGCATTGACCCAGAAAAATACACCGGCTTTGCTTTTGGTATGGGTGTAGAGCGTTTAACTATGTTGCGCTATGGCGTAAACGATTTGCGTGCATTTTTCGAAAATGACTTAAAATTCCTGAACCAGTTCCGTTAAGAGTGAAACAATAAAATGAAATTTAGTGAAAAGTGGTTAAGAGAGTGGGTTAATCCTGCTATTGATACGCAAGCTCTTTCGGAACAGCTTTCAATGGCTGGTCTAGAAGTTGATGGCGTTGAGCCTGCTGCTGCCAAATTTAATGGCGTAGTTGTAGGTGAAGTTGTTGAATGTGGACAACACCCAGATGCAGATAAACTGCGTGTTACCAAAATTAACGTAGGTGGCGATGAGCTACTTGATATCGTGTGTGGTGCACCAAATTGTCGTTTAGGTATTAAAGTTGCTGTTGCAACTGTGGGCGCTGTACTGCCTGGTGACTTTAAAATTAAAAAAGCCAAACTACGCGGCCAACCTTCAAACGGAATGCTATGTGCTTTTGTTGAGCTAGGTATTAGCGAAGAAGGCGACGGCATTATGGAATTGCCAAGCGATGCACCAGTAGGCACTGATTTACGTGACTACCTAGGTCTTGATGATAATATTATAGATGTTGATTTAACACCAAACCGTGGTGACTGCTTAGGTATAAAAGGTCTAGCACGCGAAGTAGGCGTTTTAAATAGTATTGACGTAAACGTATTAGATATTCCAGCTGTTACTCCAACAATTGATGACAAAGTATCAATTGAGCTAGTTAATGAAGATGCATGTCCTCGTTACCTTGGTCGTGTGATAAAGGGCATTAACCTTGATGCAGAAACACCACTTTGGATGGTTGAAAAATTACGTCGCAGTGGCGTACGTTCAATCGACCCAGTAGTTGATGTTACTAACTATGTATTACTTGAACTTGGTCACCCAATGCACGCGTTTGATTTAAATGCGATTGAAGGTGGTATTAAAGTACGTAGTGCAAACGCAGGTGAAGAACTTGTTTTATTAGACGGTAACACCGCTAAATTAAACGACACAACACTTGTGATAGCCGATCATAACAAAGCACTTGCAATTGCAGGTATTTTTGGTGGTGAGCAATCAGGTGTTACAGATAAAACATCTGATATATTACTTGAAAGCGCATTTTTTAATCCTGTAGCAATTGCAGGGCAAGCACGTAGCTACGGTTTACACACTGATGCTTCACACCGTTATGAACGCGGTGTTGATTTTGCTCTACAACATGATGCAATGGAACGTGCAACAGCACTTCTACTTGAGATTGTAGGTGGTCAAGCAGGCCCAGTAGTTGAAGCTGTTGCGGCTGACAAACTACCAAAAGTGACTGAAGTACGTCTTCGTCGTGCACGTTTAGACCGTGTTATTGGTCATCATATTGATGATGCTAAAGTAACAGATATTCTTATGCGTTTAGGTCTTGATGTTAAAGTAGAAAATGAAAGCTGGAGTGCGGACGTACCAAGCTACCGTTTTGATATTCGCATCGAAGAAGATTTAATTGAAGAAGTAGCACGTGTTTACGGCTACAACAGCATTCCTAATGTTGCACCAACTGCAAAACTTAAAATGACGACACATAACGAAGCAACTATTGCGCTTAGCAAGTTCCGCAATACGTTAGTGACTCGTGGTTACCAAGAAGCAATTACATATAGCTTTGTAGACCCTAAAGCACAAGCTATTTTACACCCAGAGTGTAAAGCAATGGTATTACCGCACCCTATTTCAATTGAAATGTCAGCGATGCGTGTAAGTTTAATGCCGGGTTTATTAGCGTCTGTAGCGTATAACCAAAATCGCCAACAGCCTCGTATTCGTTTATTCGAACATGGTCTTAAATTTATAAGCGACGAAAGTGCAGAAAATGGTGTTTACCAAGTACCGGTTATTGGCGGCGTTATTACGGGTCTTGTAAATGGTGAACATTGGGTTGAAGAAAAACGTAACGTTGATTTTTACGACCTAAAAGGTGATGTTGAAGCCTTACTTGCAATTACTAATGACGTTACTCGCTTTGAAATTAAAGCCGAGCAGTCAGATGGACTTCACCCTGGTCAATCAGCTGTAATATATGTTGATGGCAAAAAGGTTGGTTTTTTTGGTGCTTTACATCCTCAAGCTCAAAAGTCGTTAGATATCAACAACGCAACTTTTGTTTTTGAAATTGAAATGTCAGCAATAGAAAAAAGAAATTTACCGCAAGCAGAAGGGGTGTCTAAATTCCCTTCAAATCGCCGCGACATCGCGATTTTAGTGGCAGACAGCGTTAAATCTGGCGACATTTTAAGCGTGATCGAAAAAGTTGGCGGAAATCAATTGGTTGACCTAAACTTATTCGATGTGTATAAGGGCAAAGGTATTGAGCCAAATTATAAGAGTTTGGCGATTGCTCTAACACTGCAAGCGGTTGATAGAACACTCGAAGAGAAAGATATCAATCTAGTAGTTGATAACGTGGTGGCCGAATTGGCCGAACAGTTTAATGCATCGTTGAGGGACTAGATATGGCGCTTACTAAAGCCGACATAGCTGAACACCTATTTGAAAAGCTCGGGATCAATAAAAAAGATGCCAAAGATTTAGTTGAAGCGTTTTTTGAAGAAATCCGCTCAGCGCTAGAAAAAGGCGAGCAGGTTAAGCTCTCTGGATTTGGTAACTTTGATCTTCGAGACAAAAAAGAAAGACCAGGCCGCAACCCGAAAACAGGCGAAGATATTCCTATTTCGGCACGTCGCGTGGTGACTTTTCGACCAGGTCAAAAGCTTAAAACCCGCGTAGAAGTGGGCACAAGCAAAGCAAAATAAAAAAAGGCAGCGTAAGCTGCCTTTTTATTTGCCTGAATAACCTAGTTATTAAATTATACCAACCTGCATAAATCTTTGATCAATTTAACGAATTAAATTGCACTACAACGTCGTTAAAAACGTTTTATTTACGACTGCATGGATGCAGGAGGTAGAGCAATGCAGGGAGCAATTGCCGAGAACAACTAGATACAAAAATTTTTGCCTAGTTCTAGCGTAATTTCCTTAACGTTAAATAGACCCCATATATAAACAGATTGGTATTAGGTTATTTTTGCGATTATAAATTAAAACTCTCGAGGAGATACAAAATCACCTGCCATTATTTGCTGAAATGTTTGCTCTGCAAGTACATCTAGGCTGTCTAAGCTTTTACCATTCGTTATTAATTGCTGCTCAATTTCAAACACGTCAATATTTTCAATCCCCGACATTTGCGCTACTTTAGAAAATATATATGCATGCTTAAATTTATCATGTTTATAAAAAAGACTAATAAGTGATGTATACACTTCAGGATTCGGTACGTTGTCTTTTTTATTGAGTTCTAAAGTTTTATAAAGCAAATCGATGGTTTTTTCATCGTCGAACTTAATATAGTACGATGCTAAAAAAAATTGCATTTCGGCACTTTGCGTTACACTTTTGTCATTTTCTATCGCCAATAATTTAGTCAGTGCGTTTTGGTTATTATTTCGTGACCATTGGTAGTAGAGCAAACCTGGATGGTTCGTATTCTGGGTATCTTGATATAACCGAGTCATTTCTTTAATGCTCGTTAATTGACCGTCAATACGTGACGTTTTTTTAGCTTTTAACTTAATATGTTCAATTTTGGCAGCCACAGTTATACATTGGTTATAGGATTCAAAGTCTTTGAGTAATTGGTATTTATTTTCATCAGTAGGGTCTTTGTATTCTATGTAACGTTTGATAATTACATCAGAACGCTCATCCTTGCAGTGACTGTCTTTGTTTAAGTCGCTACAAAAGCCAGGTGTTTCTTTGCACACTTGTGCGAGTGTCAAGGGCTCTTCACACCCTGTCAACGTTAGCAAACCCAATAGTACACTTGCTTTTTTAAGCATCCCTTAACCCCAAATGAATATCTACCTTGTTATTCTAACGCAATCATTTAACGCCTAACAGTAGAGAATAACTTCAGATTAAATTAGAATAGCCCAGCCTGAAGTGCATTACTCTCAAAATATAGTGCATTTTTAAAGGCTATCCGTTCAAAATGATAAACTTAGGTAAATAAAATGACCTCATCTCACGAGTTAGAATACACAAATAGTTGGCAAGAGCGCCAAGATTACGCAGAAAGCATGCAACCAATCATTGGTAAACTTTACCGTAATCGTGGTATTGAAATCGCTGTATATGGCCGTCCTCTCGTAAATGCCAGTACTATAGATATTATCAAATCTCACAAAACCGTTGCTCAGTTTGAAGGCACTAAATTACGTTTGCGTGAAAGCTTCCCATTTTTAGAAGCTATCAGCAAAATGGAATTAAACTCTGCACGTATTGATATTGGTAAGCTTGCATATAGTTATTTGTTCACTGAAGCTGCAAAAGGCCGCTCAGTAGAAGAATTTGTAAAAGATGAACTTGCAGAAATAGCTGACTTACCAGCGAAAGAACCACGCGATGTTGTATTGTATGGTTTTGGTCGTATTGGTCGTTTACTAGCGCGTTTATTAATTGAAAAATCAGGTCCATATTCAGATTTACGTTTGCGCGCTATTGTTGTGCGTGGCGGTAAAGATGGTGATCTTGAAAAGCGTGCAAGCTTACTGCGTCGTGATTCAATTCACGGTCCATTCAATGGCTCAATCACTATTGATAAAGAACGTAACGCAATTAAAGCCAACGGTAGCTACATTCAGGTTATTTACGCCAACTCTCCTAGCGAAATTGATTACACTCAATACGGTATCGACAATGCATTAATTGTTGATAACACCGGTATTTGGAAAGACGAAGCGGGCCTTGGCCAGCATCTAGAGTGTAAGGGCGCTGCAAAAGTATTATTAACAGCTCCTGCAAAAGGTAATATCAAAAACATCGTATATGGTGTTAATAACAAAGATATTTTACCCGAAGATAAAATTGTTTGTGCAGCAAGCTGTACAACCAATGCAATTACACCAACGCTTAAAGCACTAAACGATAAGTTTGGTATTAATAATGGCCATGTTGAAACTGTACACTCGTACACGAACGATCAAAACCTTATTGATAACTACCACAAAGCAGAGCGCCGTGGCCGTGCCGCAGCACTTAACATGGTAATTACTGAGACAGGGGCTGCAAAAGCGGTTTCAAAAGCATTACCAGAGCTTGAAGGCAAATTAACAGGTAACGCAATCCGCGTACCTACACCTAATGTGTCGCTAGCTATTTTGAACCTTAACTTAGCAACAAGCACATCAGTTGAAGAGCTAAACGCATTTTTACGCGATACTGCACTTCATTCAGACTTACGTGACCAAATTGATTACACAGCATCAACGGAAATTGTTTCTACCGATTTAGTCGGTAGCCGTTACGCAGGTGTTGTTGATTCACAAGCAACGATTGTTGAAGATAACCGTATTGTTTTATATGTATGGTACGACAATGAGTTTGGTTACAGCTGCCAAGTAGTTCGTTGTATGCGCGATATGGCCGAAGTGTCATTCCCAAGCTTACCTCGCTAATTTATTTGCAGTGACTTAAAAGCCAGCATGTTGCTGGCTTTTTTGGTCGTGTATTATTTTTAAAGCGTATGCCTTGTGATAGGCTTTAATTAAGAAAATGCACATTCGTTTTACTATTTACAAAATAATGTCAGTTCTGTGAATTAATAAGCAGATAAACTTATTCAACCTAAAGGTTTTTTCATGAAAATCAGCAGCAATTTCGACAGTGGTAATATCAAAGTTATTGAAGCCACCGATCCTTTAAATATTCAATTAGAAATTAATAAAGATCACCAGTCTGAATTTTATCAGTGGTTTCACTTTCGTCTTGAAACAACACCTTACCAATTGCATAAGTTAAATATTAATGAGCTTGATAAATCAGCTTACCCAGATGGTTGGGAAGGGTATCAAGCCGTTGCATCATATGACCGTCAAACATGGTTTCGTGTACCATCAAACTATGAAAATGGCACATTAAGCTTTGAAATTGAACCAGAGTGCGGCAGCGTATATTTTGCTTACTTTGCACCATACAGTTACGACCGTCATTTAGATTTATTGTCTTGGGCACAAAGCCAAGGCGCTTGCCAACTAATAACGCTCGGTGAAACACTAGATGGCCGCGATATGAGTGTGCTTAAAATTGGTGAGCCAAGTGAAGATAAGAAAAACATCTGGATCACAGCACGTCAACATCCAGGTGAAACAATGGCGCAGTGGTATGTAGAAGGGCTATTGCACAAATTACTTGATGACGAAGACCCACATGCAGCTGCACTATTATCTAAAGCAGTATTTTACGTTGTACCAAATATGAACCCTGACGGCAGCGCACGCGGACATCTGCGTACTAATGCTAAAGGTGTTAACTTAAATCGTGAATGGCAAACACCAAGCATGGAAAATAGCCCTGAAGTTTACTTAGTACTTAATAAAATGCGTGAAGCTGGCCTAGATATGCACCTTGATATACACGGTGATGAAGCTATCCCGTATAACTTTGTTGCAGGCAGTGAAGGTATTCCAAGTTACGATGCACGCCTTAAAGGCCTAGAAGATAGCTTTAAAGCAGCGCTTTTAACTATTACTCCAGAGTTTCAAGATGAACATGGCTATCCAAAAGATGAGCCCGGCCAAGCTAACCTTACAGTAGGCTCATCAGCTACAGCTGAAGAATTTAAAGCATTAACGTACACAATTGAAATGCCATTTAAAGATAACAACGATTTACCAGATCCAGATTACGGCTGGTCTGACCGTCGTTCATATCAGTTTGGTCAAGATACATTAGCGGCTATTGTTAATGTTGTTGATAATTTAAGATAAAACGTTTATTTGAAGGGTATCAATAGTTTTGATGCCCTTTTTACTTTTAGTAAACCCCCTTTTACAAAAAATAATAATCATATAGCAACTTCATTTCAAAACGTTTTTAACGTTTCTTCGCGGCGTATCATCACCGTATCGGTACAAATCAATCTACTTTCATTTAAATACAACTGACGTGGTGCATTACAATAGCTACGTAATTAGATATTTTGAAAATTAAGTGTTAACAAGGTTGGGGTACTTAAGTTAAGATTAATTAAATAATGAGTCGGGACGGGAAAGGTAAAACCTTATTTCGTGAAACTTATGTTGCGTAGTAGCTAAAGCTGAGTCTCGTAATTAAAAATAATAAATATAACTATAGAGGATATCCATGGAAGCTTTTGTAAGCGCTGTTAATGATGTTGTTTGGAGTAATGCACTCATCTATTTATGCCTAGGCGCAGGCTTGTTTTATTCAGTGTTAACTCGATTTGCTCAAGTTAGACATTTTAAAGAAATGTGTAAACTATTATTTAGTCCTAACACGTCAGATAAAGGTATCTCATCTTTTCAAGCCCTTGCAGTATCGTTATCTGGACGAGTAGGTGTAGGTAATATCGCAGGTGTTGCAGCAGCTATCGGTTTTGGTGGGCCAGGTGCTATTTTTTGGATGTGGGTTGTTGCTTTTCTAGGAGCAAGTACCGCATACGCAGAATCTACTTTAGGCCAAATTTATAAAACAGAAGAAAACGGGCAATATCGTGGTGGCCCAGCATATTATTTTGACCGTTGTTTAGGGCAAAAATGGCTAGCTGTGTTATTTGCTGTTTCGGCAATTATTGCCTGTGGTGTTTTTCTGCCCGGCGTACAAGCAAATGCGGTAGGTAATGCGTTTACCCAAGTATTTGGCGATGGAAATATGGTCACTACTAGCTTTGGTGACGTAGGCAGCTTTAAGTTAGTCGCATTGGCAATTATCCTTATTGTTTTAGCATTTATTATTTTTGGCGGTATAAAACGTATTGCTAACTTTACGCAAATTGTGGTGCCATTTATGGCGCTTGGTTACATAGTATTGGCACTAATCGTTGTATTTTTAAACTTAGATAAAGTGGGCGATATATTTTATTTAATTATTAGTGATGCATTTACCGCGCAGGCCGGTTTTGGTGCTGCTATTGGTTGGGGCGTCAAACGTGGTATATATTCTAATGAAGCAGGCCAAGGTACTGGGCCCCATGCAGCAGCTGCTGCAGAAGTAGACCATCCTGCTCAACAGGGGTTAGTACAAGCTTTCTCTGTTTATGTTGATACCATCTTTGTGTGTACAGCAACAGCGTTGATGATTTTAATAACGCAGCAATACAATGTTGTGGGTGAGTTACCAGCAGGACAGTTTATTGTACAAAATGTTGATGCAGCCACTGAAGTAGGCTCAGCAGCCTTTACTCAAATGGCTTTATTTAGTGTATTTGGCAGTTTTGGACAAGCATTTGTGGGTATTGCATTGTTCTTCTTTGCCTTTACTACAATACTTGCTTATTACTTTATTGCAGAAACTAATATTGCATACTTAAATCGTTATTTTAAAGGCAGTATCCCGCTTGTTATCGTGAAATTTGTGATTATGTTTATGGTGGCATACGGCATGGTTAACAATTCAGGTTATATTTGGACTATTGGTGATATTGGCGTTGGCTTAATGGCTTGGATTAACATATTAGGTATTTTAGCTATTTTCTTCGTAGCTAAGCCTGCTTTATTATGTTTAAGTGATTATGAAGAACAGAAGAAAAAGGGCGGAAAAATCACATTTGACCCAGTTAAATTAGGTATTAAAAATGCCACTTTCTGGGAAAAACGCCTAGCAAAACAGTCAAAAGACGCTGAGTAATTAAACTTAGTGAGTAACTTGGATGTTTATCGTTTCTAAATCACTTATTGGTTTAAATTCAAAAAAGACAACGAGAAATAAAACAAGTACAATAAAGGCGCCGAAAGGCGCTTTTTTTATGCGTAGTATGGAGAGAAGTATGGCGATTATTCGTTGCCCAAAATGTGCAAAATCAATTTCAGATAAACATAAACAATGTCCGCATTGCGAAAGTAACATTGCAGAGCTAAACGACGAGCAAGTTTTACAGCTTCAACGCGAACAGCGAATTAAAAAAAAGCAGATGTTTCTAAATCACTCCTTTTTGGCGCTTATCTTATTTTTAGGTGGTTTTTTCTGTTTGTACTTTTTACAACCGCAAGAAGAAACGCTTCAGTGGTATGCTTATACTGCCGCAATTGGCGTAGGTTGTATTTGGTATATTATAAACCGTATTATTTTAGTGACTCTAAAAAAGAAAAAATGACATGAATATCGACAATCTTGTACAAAATATTACTCCCGAATTATTCGAACGCTTGCAATACGGTGCTTCTACTGGCAAATGGCCAGATGGCACCGTTTTATCAGATGAGCAAAAGCAACAAACAGTGCAGTTGGTTATGTTGTATCAAGCAAAGGTGGCTCAATCTAATGAGCAATTTACGATTGGTGCTAATGGTGAAATGATCCAAAAGACAAAAGCTCAACTACAAAAAGAATTCAAATCAGACAACGAAATAGCTAGGTTTAGTGAACATGATCTTTAAGCACCTTTTTACACCGAAGTGGAAACACCCTAAGCAACAAGTACGTCTTGATGCTATCGAAAAATTAGACATTGAACGTGATGCAACCATATTAAACACGTTAGCACTTGAAGATAGCTCAGCTGAAATACGCCGCAAAGCACTACAAAAAGTAAACGATTTACCACTTTGGTGGAAAGCGTATAAACAAGATCAGGCATTAAAAGATATAGCAGAGCTGCAGATATCAAATGCTGTTTTAAATAGCGAAAGTGCACTAACACCGCAAATTAAAAATGAATACATTGAGCGCTTTGCGCCAGTAAAAACACTTGAAAAGTTAGCGTTTGCAGAAAAAGAGCTGCAAGTACGCGTTAAATTATTAAAACGTTTAGCAAATCCAAAACTAGTAGAAAAAGCATTTAAAGAAGGTAGCGAAGAGCTACAAACTCAATTAGTTGAACTTGTTATTACTCATCAATTAATTAAGCCATTAGTAAAACATGCAAAGGGTGGAGCAAAAACAGCACTTGAAACGCATATTGAAAATGAACGTCTAGCAATAGAAAAGCCACTTGAAGTAGAGGGTGCAACACGTATTATTTTAGCGAAGTTAAATGCTTTACGTGAAAAAACAGACTTTGGTGTTGTTAATCCACAAGCAGGCGAGCTAATGGCTCAATGGCAAGCACTTGAGCTTAAATGGTTAAGTGATGAGCGCGTTAAGCTGCTTGATGAAAAATATACTTCGATTACCACTAAGTTAAATGCACATATTGAGCAGTTAAAAGCAGTACACGACAAAGAGCAGCAACAATTAGCACAGCAGCAACGCCAATTGCTAGCCCTTGCAACGCTTGAAGCTTTAAGCGAGGAAATTGAAAATGCCTTACAACTTGGTCTTGAAACGCCAGAGCAAATTCAACAAGATTGGCTTGATGCAAAAGTAGCGCAAGCTAAGCACGCTATTAGCGAAACAGAGCTTGCTAATAACACGCAATCAAAACTTGCTGTAAGTAAGTTAGAAAAGTTATTTACTCAAGTTGCTAAGCTACCTCAGCTAACCGCTGCCATTAAAGAGTACAAGCTCGCTTTTACAGCATTGTGTGAAATTAAACCAGCAGAAGACTTAGCGCAGTACGATGCTACTTTAACTGAGTTTAACAATGGCTTTAAAGCAGCGCGTAGTCATTTAAATATTTTAGATGGTGCACTGCAAAGTACGTTTAAAACACAGTTAAATGCGCATAAAAAGCAATTTTTAGCACCAATGAATGAGCTCGTTAAGCCGCTTGAAAAAAACCAAAGCCAAGCAAAACGCAAAGCACGTGATGTTAAACGCCTAATTGAAGAAGGCCGTTTTAACGTTGCTTTTGGCGTATTTAAAGGGTTTGAAGAGTTATTTAATACCCTTACTGAACAATACCAACAGCCGCTTGTAAACATAAAAGCAGAGCTTGAAGCGCAACTTGCAGATGCTAAAGATTGGCAAAAATACGCTGCAGCACCAAAGCGTGAAGCCTTATTAGAAGAAGTAAGCGCATTAGTAAGCGAAGAGTGTACAGACCCACAACAACGTGCTGAGCAGGTAAAAGCGTTACGTAAACGTTGGAATGAGTTAGGTCGTTTAGATACAGACGAAGAGAAGCAACAAGGCATTCAGTTTGATGAAAAAATCGAGCTATTATTTGCACCTTGTCGTAGTTACTTCGCAGAGCAAGAAGTACAACGCGAAGCCTCAAAAGCACAACGCGAAAGTATTATTAGCGATATGCATGCACTTCATTTACAGCCTACTGCTGAGGATGATTTTGATTGGAAGCAATATGAAAGCCAATACAATCGTTTGAACAAAGCTTGGCGCAGTGTAGGTAAAGTTGATCCTAAAACATACCGTACATTAAATGATCGTTATAAAAATGAGCAACAGCAAGTACTCGCTTTATTAAACGCATTTCATAAAAGTAATGCCGCACTTAAAAATGAGTTAGTAGAAAAAGCAGAGCAGTTGTCACAAAGTGATGATTTAGCCGCTGCATGCCAAGAGTTGAAGCAAATGCAGCAACAATGGCAAACCATTGGTTTCGCAGGTTTGAAAGCTGAAAATGCGTTATGGCAAAAATTTCGTCAATTTAACGATGAAACATTTACTAAGCGTAGTAGTGAGTTTGAACAGCAAAAACTTGAGCAAAACGAGTCAGATAAGCAAGCCGTTTCAGAACTTGCTGAGCTTGAAGCAGCACTTAGCGATGTAAATCAAAGAGCACAGTTGCACGACCTAGAAACAAAAGTGAAAGGGTATGCACAGTTTAGATCGTTAGCGCCAAAAGTGACTAAGCTACTAGCGGCCATTGAAGATAAACTTGCATTGCTTACAAGTAAATCAGAGCAAGCTAATTTAGATGCGTTAATTACGGCACTTGAGAACAAAGAAGCGTTACCAAGTCAGTACCAAGCACCGCTTAAAACAACATTAAATACTGAACAGCTTATTACGCGCATGGAAATACTAGCGAACGTAAGCTCAACTGATAAGTCACTTAGAATGGCAGAACAAGTAGCCATGCTAGATGACAAGCACCGTGGCGAACATGCTGATTTAAACTATTATTTAAAACAGTTACTAGCGCTCAGTGGCGGTTCAGTTGAACCTGACACACTAATGCGACTTAAAGCGATACTTGCAGCTTAATACACTAGGGCGTGTTGATCTTTCGTGGTTGAATTTGCAGACTGTTTGGTATTTAGGCAAGGCAGAGTCTATGTAGTGTGGTTATTCCCCATAAATAGGCGATAACGCAGCATAAATGCCAAACATGCGCTGCCCTTTGGGTTCTTTCTAGGGACGATTAACTCTTTGTTGCTCGGTTTTGACTTAGCCCGCTAGGTTACAAACCTCACGCCGCGATTAAATCGACCCTAGATTGAACAAATTTCAATCCACAAAGGTCAACACGCCCTAGAACCAGTTTAATATATACTGGTAGTATTTTAATAAGCCGCTTTAATAGCGGCTTTTTTATAAGCATCATTACTTCATTATAAATAAAAGGGTCCTCATGAGAATTTTAGTTATTATTGCAGCGTTATTTTTAACTGCCTGTAATACCACGCAAGGCATATCAGTATATTCATTTACTAACTCAGAGGTTGAGTCTGTACTTAGTAAACAATTACCAAAGTTAAGTGAAAAAGTGAGCTTAATGGGCTTACCAGTTCAGTTTGATGTAAATGATTTGAGCGTAAACATTGGTCCAGAAAATCGTGATGTGGTTGTACTTGGTGCTGACACAAGCGCAGAAATTAACGCTTTTGCGTTAAAATACCCAGTACGTTTACAGCTTCAAATTGAAGGCAGCCCATTTTACGACAGTGAGAAAAATGCGGTGTTTTTACGTAATATTAAGTTACTTGATTCGAGTGTAGATGCCGGTGGTTTTAGCGGTAATTTAGGCGCACTTGATAGCCAAGCAATGGAAGTAATTAATGCCTTTTTAGCAGTAAATCCTGTGTATACATTAAATATGGACGATCCTAAAATGGTTTTATTAAGCAAGCTACCGCTTGATATACAAATTGTTGAAGGCGCAATTAAGCTAGTACCTAGTCTATAAGTAGATCGACCTACTTAAAATATACGTACTTATTAGCCTGACTCTCAGGCTAATAAGGTTTTAATATTATGGCGGCTCCTCGAACTGTTCCCACCTCTCGACTTTCTCGCTTTGCAAAATTAGGCTCACTAGCAACAGGTGTTGCAACCAACATGCTAGTTGATGGTGCTAAGAGCGCACTAACGGGCAAAGGTTGGGATAACAAAAGTTTATTACTACAACCTAAAAATATTGAAAAACTAGCTACACAGCTCTCACATTTACGTGGTGCTGCAATGAAGCTAGGGCAATTACTCTCAATGGATGCCGGTGACTTGCTCAGTCCTGAATTAGCTCAATTACTTGCTTTGCTACGCTCAGATGCCAACCCAATGCCTCATAAGCAACTTGTAGAGGTATTAAAAGAGCAATGGGGGGATGACTGGCTAGCGCGTTTTTCTCATATTGAATTAAGACCTTTTGCTGCGGCTTCTATTGGGCAAGTACATTTAGCTTATAAGGAGAATGGTGAACAACTGGCTGTTAAAATTCAATATCCTGGTATTGCAAAAAGTGTTGTGAGCGATGTCGACAATGTTATTTCGTTATTAACGCTTTCTCGATTATTCCCAAAAGATCTTAATATTAAACCGCTTATTAGTGAAGCCAAAGCTCAGTTATTGGCCGAGGCTGATTATAAGCTGGAGGCTGATTATTTAACACGTTATAAAAATGTATTAGCAACTAATCCTCATTTTAAAGTACCTAACGTATATCCAGAGCACAGCACGCAGCAAGTACTTACCATGGAATATGTAAAGGCTGAGCCAATTGAGAGTATTACAGAGCTACCTAATAACCAAAAAAGCTTTGTTGCAGCACAGCTAATTGATTTGTTTTTTAAAGAGATGTTTGAATTTAAACTCATTCAAACAGACCCTAACTTTGCCAACTTTCACTATCAGCTTGATACTCAAAAAATTGTCTTATTTGATTTTGGTGCAACGCGAGAAATATCATCTGAGCTTAGCCACGCTTATTTGGCCTTATTTAAAGCGGGCAGTGAAAACAACCGAGAAGGAGTGCTTAGAGCGGCTTTACACATTGGTTATTTTAAAAATGACTTGGTTGATGAGTATAAAAATAACGTTATTGATTTATTTTTAATGGCATGCGAACCGCTAAGAGTAAATGGTGAATTTGACTTTAAAAACAGCGAACTAGCGCTAAAAATTAAAAATGCAGGGCTTGCCCTCAGTGCGCAATCACAGCAATGGCATACACCGCCGGTTGACGCATTATTTATTCATCGAAAGCTGGCTGGGCTTTATTTAATAGCTGCGCGATTAGGTGCAAAAATAGATGTAAAAACACTGTTTAAGCATTATTTATAGCGTTTTAATGAGCACCAGAGTGCATTTTAAGTAATGAGTGCGCTTAGTTTAAAAAATTGTCATAATGCTCGCGATATTTCGCGAGGTGTATTTATGATAAAACAATTTTTAAACGATCCTAAATTATTGCTAAACGCAGTAGGTGAGGGCATATACGGTTTTGACCTGTCGGGTAATGCGGTGTTTATTAACCCTGCCGCTGAGCGCATGACAGGTTGGCGATCAGAGGAGTTATTAGGTAAAAAAATACATCAATATCATCACCATACTCATGCAGATGGTACGCCTTATCCTGCGGATGAATGCCAAATATATTGCACCATGTTTGATGGAAAACGTCGTGAAGTTAAAAATGAAATTTTTTGGCGTAAAGACGGCAGTTCGTTTGCAGTAGAGTACACTTCAACACCGGTTTATCGAAATGATCAATTAATTGGTGCAGTAGCAGTATTTCGCGATATATCACAGCAGCAACACACACAAAATGCACTGCAAGAGGCACTTGAGCAAGTAAAGCATTTAAGTGAGCAGCTAAAAGATGAAAACAACTACTTAATTGCAGAGCTTAACGAAGATTGGCAAGACTCAGGGCTAGTTGGACAAAGCCATATTTTTCAAACCATGTTAGATCAAATAAAACTGGTAAGTGAAACCGACAGTACAGTGCTTATACTTGGCGAAAATGGCACAGGTAAAGAGCTAGTAGCCCGTAACTTGTATCGGTTAAGTAAACGTAGCGAGCAAGCTTTTATAAAAGTAAATTGCGCTGCATTTACACCGAGTTTGCTAGAATCAGAATTGTTTGGCCATGAAAAAGGTGCGTTTACAGGTGCAAATGAGCGTCGTAAAGGGCGCTTTGAACTTGCTGATAAAGGCACCTTGTTTTTAGATGAGATAGCAGAGCTGCCGCTTGAGGCGCAAAGTAAATTACTGAGAGTCCTGCAAGAACAAGAGTTTGAACGTGTGGGTGGCAGCAATACGCTAAAAGTAAATATTAGAGTGATTGCAGCGACTAACCGCGACCTGTGGGAAATGGTACAAAAAGGCACGTTTAGAATTGATTTGTATTATCGGCTTAATGTATTTCCTATAAAAGTACCCGCCCTTAAAGATCGAAAAGAGGATATTCCTTATTTATGCGCTAATTTAATTGCGCAGATAAATAAACGACTGGGTAAACACTTAAAAGGACTAAGTAAAAAAGCAATTACACAGCTGCAAGCCTACAATTGGCCAGGCAATATTAGAGAGCTGCAAAATGTACTTGAACGCGAAGCTATTTTATCTAATCAGGCTGTACTACAGCTAAGTCAGCCTTTGCAAGCGGGTGGTGAAGTAGTTATTAACCCTTCACTTACGCTTGATGAGGCCCAAAAGCAGCATATAACCTCTGTTCTCGCGTTATCGCACTGGCAAATATCGGGTGATAAAGGGGCAGCAGTTAAATTGGGCTTACCTGAGAGTACACTACGCTCAAAAATGCGAAAGTTAGGGATTGATAAAAATTCGTGATATATCGCGCAGCGCGTTTAATATCGCGAATTCTATTTTACTGCGTTGAAATAAACTGTTTAATATCAATGATATAAATAAAGTTTCAGCTTGGTCTGAAAGTTGCAAATACTTGCATAATACCCGTCATTATGAAGCAAGTACTATGAAGTTTGATATTAAAGAAGAAGACATGATCATTAAGCCCTATAACACCGAAGGGCCAATTTATATCCGCGAGCAAAAAGGATTTTTTCAGCGCATACGCCGTAATTTAGGTTGGCTGTTAATGCTAACTTTTATTGCAATACCGTGGATCCAATATAACGGACAACAAGCTGTGCTGCTTGATGTGGCAACGCAAACTTTTACTATTTTTGGTCTAACACTCCTTCCTCAAGATTTTATGATTTTAGCCCTGCTATTTATGGTGGGGGCTTTTGCATTATTTTTTGTAACTAACTGGCTTGGTCGGGTTTGGTGTGGTTATACGTGCCCGCAAACTATATGGATGCTCATGTTTTCGTGGGTAGAGCAACGCATAGAAGGCACTCGAAATCAGCGAATTAAATTAGATAAATCACAGTGGACGCTAAGCACTTGGCGCAAAAAAATAACTAAGCACAGTGCGTGGATTGTTATTTCAGTTTTAACCGCTACCTCGTTTATGGCATATTTTATTCCGGCAAAAAGTTTGTATATGGAAATGCTTACGTTTGAGTGGTCAGGTATAACGAGCTTTTGGGTGTTTTTATTTGCTTTTTGCACCTACGGTAATGCTGGGTTTTTACGCGAGAAAATGTGCACAATTGCTTGCCCTTATTCTCGTTTTCAGGCTGTTATGTTTGATAAAGATACGTTGCTTGTTACATATGATAACGAGCGAGGTGAAAGCCGAGGACCACGTAAACGCAAAGCTGATCCAAAAGAGCTTAACTTAGGTGACTGTGTAGACTGTAACTTGTGTGTAGAGGTATGCCCTGCAGGAATAGACATTCGAAATGGATTGCAATATGAATGTATAAACTGTGGCTTATGTATTGATGCCTGCGACGATACCATGGAAAAATTTGGTTACGAAAAAGGCTTAATTAAATACGCGAGTGAAAAACAAATGGAGGGAGGCAAAACCAATCCATTTAGATTAAAGCTAGTAGGGTACGGCGCATTAACAGCTTTGTTAATCATTTCTATGTTTGCATGGATGCTGCAACGTACACCAATAGAAGCCTCAGTACTACGAGATAGGAATGCGCTCTACAGAGTGAACTACGAGGGCTTAGTAGAAAATCCTTACACACTTACTATTATTAACAAAACACAGCAGCCTATGCATTACAGCATTGCTATTGAAGGATTGGCAGGCGCTACGCTTACAAGCCCTAAGACAACACTTGTACAACCGGGTGTAATGAAGAGTATACCGGTTACCGTTACAGCTGATGGCTACGACATTGAACGAAAAGTAACTAAACTTAAATTTATAGTAACAGCGCAAGAAGATGCCAGCATCACTATAACCAAAGACAGCCAGTTTTATAAAAACTAAGATTGGTAAAGTTTCATAAAAAATGCCCAAGTAGATATTCTCCTTGGGCATTTTTTATATGCAGTTTTTATTGCGTGTTTGTACTTATATATTTCAGTGCGCTTGTTATAACGGCGACTTGTGCCAAAATACATTCTTCATCTGTTGCAGTTGGGCTATCTGGGTACACTTCTGTAGTAGTTACATAGGGTGCATCAGTAAAGCCCATACATAAACCTAACTCTCGAGCTGCATAGTTAATCACACCAAATTGCTCTTGAGGTACGCCTATTAGCTGGTTGTTTTCATCGCTCGGTGCAATATGAGTGACTTTTGCAACGCTTTCTATAATGACTTTTTGAAACTCCGGCTCAGGCTTTTTGGTATCTGCAACTAAATAAAACCCATCAGGTATGTTCCAGTTATTGTTAGTAGTGCCTTCACGCGCAGCAAGTGCGGGTCTAAATTCACTGTTATCGCTGTCAGTTGTTTCGTGTAAATCAATATGAGCGACTAAGTCTACATCGAGTGATTTTACAAACGCCATAATAGCGGCTGACTCTTGAGCTGGGCTGCCCTCGTAAAATGAGCGGTTAGGATCAATGGCGTCTGGGTTCCAGCGGTTTATAGTTTCATATCCCCAAGGGCTAATGCAGGGTGCAATTATAATATTAAACTGTTCGCAATATTGCATAGCCGATGTTTTAGCAAACCTAAGTGCGCCATGTACGCCACTGGTTTCATAGCCATGTACACCACCGGTGATTAAAACAGTTGGTTTATTAGCATTAAAGTTAGGCGTTTTTAATATGTATAATGGGTAAGTGCCAGCGGCGTAATTAAGCTCGCCGTATTGCTCTATATCTAAGGTGTTTTTAAGATCATTAATTAGCGTTACGACTTCGTTTTGGTAACTGCGTTTAATGTTTTGGCGCGCTAACCACTGGGCTTTATCGTTGTTATTCCATTTTTTGCCAGGTGTGCCAATAGGGTATGTGCTGTTAGTCATAATAAACCTTTATATCAATTGTTATTAGCTCTCCTGTAAATAAGGAGGTCAACTACAATTGGTAGAGTTACTTAATAAAGGCGTAGCTTAACGCTGAGTAAATTAGCGTGCAAATTAAAACGTTAAAGTCATATTTTTTATAGCGCGCGATTGCTGGGATTTAATATAGCTTTGGTTAGCGTATTCACCCGAAATACTACCGAATCGATCGCGTTTTACACTAATTGTTAAATCACACGTTTTACTTTGATCTACTTGCGAGCTGCTAAACATATCTAAACTTTGTAAATTTATTTCAAGGCGAGATGAATTAAGCGCAAAAAATGTTGACTGCAAAAGCGTTTCATTATTATTGGTAGTGCAACTACTGCTAAGTTCTACTTGGCTTGTACTGTTAGGATCAGTGCCATCTAATTGAACTGTAAGAGTACTATTAATACCAAAATTTTGACTGTTACTCGGGGTTAAAATAATAAAATTTAAAGGCAACTCCACGCTCGAATTAGCATTTATGCCATCATCCCGTTTAAATTTTATATCAAACTGTTGGTTATCGTCAGTGGCATTTATATACGCTTGGTAATCAACGTCTAAAAAGTCGGTATCTTTTGTAAGTACAATAGCAGTGCTATTAACAACAGCTTGTAATGAGTCGCTATCGCTTAAAACAATGTTAGAGCCATTAGCATCGCCTGCATTTAGTTCTGCGTTAACACGCGTGCGGTTACCGTCAGAAACTAGTTCAAAACCTGCCCAAATACCTTGTGTTTTTACTAAATCCGACTCTGTTTCTGACGTGCAAGCGCATAATGCTAAAATTAAAGCCGTTGTGGTAATGCATTTTTTAAGCATGTTAGCTCCTTTAAACCACTTAATTAGGCTGTAAATAATTGTTTAATTGGGGATATACCTAACAATTATATGAAGTGTAAGTTTGTATATGTGCATTGTTACACAACAAGCTATCTATAAATGTTTAAATTTGTTAACGGGTGTAAATAAAACATTAATCACCAGGTTTAAAAACTAACTTACCAATTAAATTGTTTACTAAGTAAGCATCGATTTAGCGCTAAATGTATTATAAAAGAGTATGTTACAATTAAGGTAAAGCATATCTTCATATTGAGTATTATGGCGCAGTATATTGCTACTCCAAGTTGGCTAGGCCGTTTTTTTACCCGTATTAAACACGTAACTATTGAACAAGAGCGCCTTGTTGTGCATTTTAGACGTGCTCCCGCGCGGACATTTTTAATTAAAGACTTTTATAATTACTCAATACTTAAAAACCGTTTATTTAGCGCCAAAATTAATTTGTGCGACAGTAGCAATACATCAATTAGCTTTTTAAACAAAGCACAAGCGAACACCTTAAATACTGCCCTTAACACGCGGTTTTCAGTCCTGCTTGAGCAAAAGGTAAATAACGCAAAGATTTCGCTCAAGCGTTATGCTTTAGATGAGTTTTTACGTGATAGTTCCATAAAAACACTTAATAATGATGTGTTTTTGCTTACCAAGCAGTACGCTAAAAGTACAAGTGTGTGGCAACAACACTTATCGCAAAGTAGTATTAAATTTTTAAATATACTGAGCACTACACCCAATACTCACGATGCAATTGCACAGTTGCGCCATAAATATGAAAAAAAACAACTAACTCTTAAAAATGACTTTTTTAATCAAGTAGAGTCAAATCCATTAACAACAGAGCAGCGCTTAGCGGTAATACGCGATAACGATAAAAATTTAGTATTAGCGGCAGCAGGCACAGGTAAAACATCTGTGATGGTAGCAAAGTCTTTAGATTTAATAGCATGCAATATTGCCAAGCCTGAGCAAATTTTAGTGCTGGCCTATAATAAAACAGCAGCAAATGAGCTTAAAGAGCGCTTTATTAAACGCGCCACGCATGCAAAATTGCATACCAAAGCACCCACTATTTTAACGTTTCATGCGCTTGGGCTTAAATTACTACAAAGTGCTAAAAAGCCAATCGAGTTGTCAAAATTTGCAACTGACCCAGTTCAATTAAATAGTTGGTTAACTGGGTGGGTAAGTAAAAAAATACAAACCGAGCCACAGTTTTTAAAAGCATTTGTAGATTTACTCCATGAGCCGATTGATATATTTAGCTTTAAAGATAATGCACAGTACGAGCGGTACGTACGCGATAACGAATACCGTAGCCTTGCGGGTCATAAAGTAAAAAGTTATCAGGAAGTGCTTATTTCAAACTGGCTACATTTGAATTGCGTACCGCACAGTTATGAGGTGAATTATCACTTTAGCCAAGGCGCAGAGCTAAGTGGGCAATACCAACCAGACTTTTATATACCTCAATATGATATTTACCTAGAGCACTTTGGCATTGATAGGCAAGGGAATACACGTGCTGATATAGATAAAAAACACTATAATGAGCAAGTTGCATTTAAGCGAAAACTGCATAAACAAAATGGCACCACCTTACTCGAGACCTTTCATTACAACTGGGTAGAAGGAAAGCTAGAGCAAACCCTCGCAAAGCAATTAAAGCAGCATAATGTTGAATTAACACCTTTAAGTAACGACGAAATATTTCATACTTTAAATAACTCAGGGCAGTTACAGCAAGGCATTGATAAGTACATAAAATGTTTACAAGCTATTCGAGTGGAGCAACTAAATAATAAGCAAATAGCACAGCGCATTAAGCAAAGTGGTATTAAAAATTACCAGCAATATGCAAACTTGTTAGTGCAAATTCATGATGCTTATATAAATGAACTAAACGCGCAAAGTGCCATTGATTTTGACGACATGATTATTCAAGCAACAAAGGCGATAGTAAGCGGAGATTTTAATATTGTGTGGAGCCACATTTTAGTTGATGAGTTTCAAGACATATCAAGCGCGCGTATGGCTTTCATAAATGCCATATTAAAACATGGTAACGGAATACGCTTTACTGCTGTTGGTGATGACTGGCAAGCAATTTATCGGTTCTCGGGTGGTAATTTAGCGCTTACTACACGCTTTAATGAATTAGTGGGCAGCCACTCACTTACTATGTTGCAAAAAACATTTAGATATAACAATAGTATTAGTGATGTAGCAGGGCGTTTTGTAATGCAAAACCCTGAGCAATATAAAAAGCAGATCAGCACACATACACAAGTAACCACACCACAAGTTATTTTATTAGACGATTTATACCAAGGTACTAAATCGATAGAAATAAAAGTGCAGCAGAGCATAAGCACTATTCAAAAAAATGATGCATCAGCGAGCATTGCCATACTTAGTCGATATAGATACATGTTAAATAGCGTGCAGCAGCATTTAAAAGATAAAAAGCATACAAACTCTCTTTATTTTTGGACATTGCATAGTGCCAAAGGGCTTGAAGCCGATTACTGTATTATTATTGGTTTTGAACAAGGTAAATTAGGGTTTCCTAGCGATAATCAAAATAATGTGCTGGTGGAGGCGTTATTACCAGAGCAAGATGAATTCACTCACTCAGAGGAAAGGCGTTTGCTTTATGTAGGTATTACGCGCGCTAAACATAAAGCGTATTTAATTGCAGACCCTTATGCATGCTCAGCGTTTGTAAAAGAACTAGTAGATGACAATTATCCCATTCAAATCGCTTCAACGTTGTTTAATAAGTCGCAACTAAAGCAAAGAGAGTGTAGTACGTGCAGCGACGGTTTAATTGTGCCAAAAACGGGTCAATATGGTGATTATTATAGTTGTACTAATACGCAAATTTGCGAAACTAAATTACGAGTGTGTAAAAGCTGTAGTGGCCCATCGATTGATAAAAACACGTACTCACAATGTGTGAATACAGAGTGTAAAACGCAGCACCCAATTTGTGAAAAGTGTGGTCGCGAAATGCGTAAACGCAAATCTAAGCACGGTGAATTTTTAGGGTGCAGCGGTTTCGCTCTTAAAGAAGATAACTGTAAAAACACTCGAAAAATGAATGTTTAACGGCTAACAAGTAGGTTTACACTTGTCTATTTTATAGAACTATGTAAATAGAAATTACATTCATTAGATTGATTTTAACAAGCTATCAATGTCTAATAGAAGAATGAGCTTTAACTGTTGTTTATTATGCATTTTTTCAATAGATTCTTTTTATTAAATGACCATTATTCAGCCCCTGGTCAGGTTGCTAATTGGCGAATAAGTGCACTGCGCATTATTCTATCATTAGTAATGGTGTTATGTTTTGCTGTGGCGTGCCACACGTACACAAGCGCTATTGAATTTAACTTAATTTATATTGTTGTATTAACAAGCAGCTTTCTTGCTACTGCATGTGGTTTACTTATAGCAAGTAAGCGTTTCTATCACTTTAGCGCTCATGCACTTTTAATAGCCATTGTAGCTGCTAGCGTGTCAATGAACTTATTTTTAACAGACCTAGAGCTTGCTAAAGTGGGCTCTATGTATATGTATTCTTGCCCGATAATCGCACTTATGCTACTTGGTTATAGAACAGCCCTTGCTTATGGCGTATTAAATATTGCGCCGTTTTATATGATCATCAATAACGTTGATGTCTCGGGTTTAACCGGCATAGCTCAACAACTTCCCGACGCGGACTTATACATTACAGGGCTTATATTTTTATTTTTTAACATATGTATTCCCCTTGCTGTAGCACGCACAATTGTGGCTGCTAAGCGTTTAAACAAAACAATGATAAGCGCTAATACACACCTTAAAGACAAAAATGAGCTTTATCGAAGCTTATTCACCGAATCAAATAAAGCCAAAATTATTGTTGACGAAAACCTTGTCATTACTGATTTTAATCAACATGCTATTGATATGTTTGGTATAAAAAAAGAATTAAAAGAAGAATGCGTTAACCTCTCTCATTTATTTCCTACTTTATCTTTTGACGATCCAAATGCGCAAAATAAAATTGTGAAGTACAAAAAAAGCTATTTTAAAGCCAGTTATCAGCAAATAACAATGAGCACAAACTACCGTGTATACGACTTTTACGATTGCACGCAAGAGCAGCTCATTAAACAAAATTTATCGATGATGGAACAAGAAAACAAACGATTACGCTTTAGAGACTCGCGAACAAGGCTACCTAATAGAGAATGGTTTGAACTGCAATGCGATAGGCTAACAAGTAAGTACCAAAAAGGTTTTTATATTGTTGTTGCGCAAAGTGCAAATAGTGAATACTTAAATTTAAAGCTCACTAAAGCCGACTCTCAAGCCTTACTGATTAACGCATACAAGCGTTTAAAAGCGATGCCAGATGAGCCGCTGTTGTGTGCTCATATAGGAGTCGGAAAGCTCGCTTTTATAATTGTGGCAAACTCGCAAAACGAGCTTGAAGATAAGCTATTAATACAAATAAAAAATACATTAGATAAAAAATATAATGTGTTTGGTACTAAGTGTCAGCAATCATTTTTATTTGGTTTTGCAAAGTATCCTGATCATGGAAAAAACAGCGCAACAGTACTTAGCAATGCATGCGAAGCACTTAAACTAGCAAATTGTAATATGGCCCTTAGTGGTTATAACAAAAAACAATCACAAGCTTTTATCGAAAAATACGAAATTTCAATGTTATTAGATGAAGCGCTTCAGCAGGGCGATTTGTCGGTGCACTATCAACCTAAAGTAGATGCAACGGGTCAATGTATAGGGCTTGAAGCCTTAGCGCGTTGGAACAGTCCAATACTGGGTAATGTGTCGCCAGTGGTATTTATTCCTATTGCCGAAGAATACAGAATGGTTAGTCGGCTAACCGACCTGATTATTCAAAAGGTGTGCGCTCAAATTGCCGATTGGACTAAAGCGGGTTTACCGAGTGTGCCGGTGGCAATAAATATATCTCTAATTGATTTTAGCCAAACCGATTTTATGTCAAAACTAGTTAAATACCTTGCCGACTTTAACGTAAAGCCGCCTCAAATAGAGTTAGAACTGACTGAAACTTCCCTTGAGGCTAACCAAGCCCATTCGTTAAAGCTTATGCAAACACTGCAATCGTGGGGTTTTACTATTTCGGTCGATGATTTTGGGGTGGGATATTCTAATATTGCACGCCTTGCCGACTACCCAATTAACAAACTCAAGTTAGATCGCTCATTAATAAGCCAAGTAACGAGCTCAAAGCGTCAAAAAAGTTTAGTTAAGGCAGTACATGCTATGTGTAAAGAGCTTGATATTAAGTGTGTAGCTGAGGGGGTAGAAACCCAAGAACAAGTAGCAATAATGGCGCAAATGGGGTGTAAAGAATTTCAGGGCTATTACTTTGCTAAACCAATGCCAGCCGAAAGATTTGCAGAACATGTTAGCCGCCATGGCTTAGTGTTTAACCCTGAAGAAGTGACAGCTCAACTTTAAATGTATTTAGTGGCCACTATATAGAACATGCTCACCTAAGAGCTATGCATGCTCTATAAAGCTAGCTTGGTTTTATTACCTAATTACAGAGTTGTTGGGCGTTTATAGTTATTTTGCACTGTTGCACAGCTCCCGATTTCCAATGCTGTATGTCTGATTGCGCAGTACAGCCTGCATCTTCAATTAAAGCAGTGTCAGCATCACATAAAAGTAATACGGCGTTATCATCTTGTACATCCACAATAAACGTGTACTCGTTAAAGGGCGTAAGTTTGCTTAAATCGTTATTAACGGCAGCTTTTAATAACTCATCAGTGGATGAATAGGGTGTTTCACTAAACTTTAAAGTGCCGTCTACAGCGGTAGCAATATCTTTTAATTGCGAGGCTAAATCGGCCATTATTTCTGGATTGTTATTTTTTGAAGTGTAACAACCGCTAAGTAATACAATTAAGCTTATGCAGAGTAAGTGTTTCATGCTATTTGCTCCATACCGTCATTGTGTTGTGCTCATCGTAGCCTGTGTCTAGGTTCCAGTTTTTAATTTCACTGTAATCAGTATCTAAAAATACGGCATTGGCAATAATGGTTATATAGTGCTGAATGTTACTAACGGCAAAGTCAAAAATATCGTTGTAATGCATTGGCTCGTGCGGTGTTTTTAGCTGTTCAATAAAAGTGGAGTCTACTTCGTTTGGGCGAGGATAAAACAAACCTAAATCAGCAGCAACATGGCGTGCACAGGCAAATAACCGATAGCTTTCTTCAGCATTATTTACTACAAACTGAAAACCGTTATGCCATGTATTAAAGTTAGGCGTGTGTTGTGCGGCGTAGTGTGGGTGAACTGTTAATAAAGCATGTTGCCAAATTTGTGCAATATCGGTATCAAAATTATCGTCTTTGTTAGTACAAGACCCAATATTTTGTTGTACGCGATCAGCGTAGCCTAACTCACCTAAATTTAAACGTTGCCAAATAAACGCATCTTGGTTCATTTCACAGGTACGGTGCGCAGTTTGGTTTTGCTCATATGGGCCAACTTTTAATTCAACAACTGGATGCACCGTTATATCTGCAGCAACATGGGCCATATAACCGCATAACCAAGCAAAGCACTTTTCAAATGCTTCATCTTCAAGTGTTTTACAGTATTCAATCATGGCTTTAAGTAAATCACCCGTGCGCTCGTAATGCATTAAATCGGCCCATGCATTTTGGCTAGGCTGCGCTACAGCTAAATAAGGGTAATCGGGGGCTACACAACCTAGTTCAAGGTATGCTTGACGTTTGCTTAAAATAAGTTTTGCCTTTTTAGGCATATCCATTTTAGTGAGTGACTTGGTTTGCGTTGCAATATTAACCGCAGTAATGTGCGCAAAAGCACCTGGCATTGTCATATCCCTATGATTTATAAATAGGGGTACAGATTAACATTGAGACAGCGTTAAATAAAGTTAACTAAATGCAAGTATAGGGTGGTTAAGGCTATTAAATTAATTGTTCAACTAATTGGCCGTTTTCGTATAATTTAGCAAATTGACGTTTGTGCTCTTCAAAAAGATAAGCTCTTAGTTGCTCTTGCCCGCTATGAATTTGAGTTATTTTTGCTGCAATCCCTAAGCTACTTTGCCTAACGGGTACTATATCCATTGATATACTTTCTTTGTTAGGCAAGTTAAAGCTCATGTGCTGTAATTTGTTTAAGCTTTTTCCATTTTTCAATGGTTTTAAAAATATGCCCGTACTGGAAATTGATTCAATATTAAAACCTTGGCTTTTAATATTTAGCTCACTCCAACGCCAACTTCGCTGAGTGCCCTTTGTATCAATTACCTCTGGTGCGCTCAAAGTGGGGTTAATTACACCTAACTCATCAATTTTTAATTGCAGGGGAAACCAAAGTTGGTAATTAGCAACTTCAGCAAGCAAAGTTAAATTTGCATGGGTAAAAAGGTGAGCAATACTCGCGGGTACAGAGCTTTTCATTGTAAGCATATGATTACGGGGAGAGCGCTGCTTTGTATTTGGTTTGAATAACTCAGCTAAAAAATTTACCTCTTCATTAGAAAAGTCCATATTCCACCTCAGTTACTAAAACAATGCACCACCGTAATTTAAACAATGGATTTGATCAATAAATGCTCGGTTTAAATTTGTTTAGTCAATATTTGCGAGAGTAGCTGGCAAACTAAACAATGTATTTAAATGCAGTGCTTAACCCTATCGCTTTTCAGAGACTTGAATTATTTAACATTTATAAAAATATATTTAGGCTCAAGTGGCTAGCTGTTAAACTGCAACACATTAGTTTTATAATTTATATTAGAGTTTACATTATGATATGTGCGTTTTTACGTAATCAACAGCCTAAATTACGAGTTATGTTAGTGGCGTTACTGGGTGCTGGTTTTTCAATAAATGCAGTGGCTCAAGAGCAAAACCAAACTTTAATTTTAGTGGGCTCAGAGCTTGCAACTTGTACTAGCGCAAAGCTTAATAACTGCGAAAAAGAGACTGTTGTTGAAGGTAAATTACATAATCTATATAGGGTTAATAACTCTCAAATAAAAAACATCACACAGCACTGGCCTAATAATAACGTTGAGGCAAAAACGGCTGTATTAAAAACACTTAAAACCTTGCTAGGTAAATCGTCAAATAGCGTATCTAAAACAGATTTATTATGGCTATGGCGCGATATAAATAACCAGCAATTAGAAAGCCTGACTCAGCAAGAATACAACTTTGTATTTGATATGCTAGAAGTGCCGCTACTTGATAAAAACGGTGAGCGCTTAAAAGAGCAAGTAAATACCGATTTTAATATTGAGGTCGCGACTAATAGTATTTTACAATTTGTGTCGGGCAGTTTAAAAGTTAATAACGCAAAACCCACCATGCTTGCTATTACGGCATCGAGCCGCGACCCTTATGAGTCGGCAGATGTAGCGCAGAGTCTTTTAGCACAATCAAATATAAGCACTCAATGGTTAGCACTAACGCCAGCACTTGCTAAAGCGATTACGAGTAACTCGTGCGATGAATTACCCGCTCTCAGAAATACATTAATGAATGTGTATAACCGGGAAGCAATTTATCCAGAGTACACAAAGGCCGAATACGCTTTATGCAAAAGTGGCACTAATGCACTTGTATCACTTATTAAAAATAGTACCGGTGTGATGTTTAATAGCGGTAATGCAGCATTAACTCACAAGGTATTATTTGATCAAAACAATAATCCATACCCGTGGACGCAAGCATTGCAAACTCGCCCAGTAATTGTAGGTGAAGGCGCGGGCGCAGCAATCCAAAGTAAAGTGACGGGTATGCTTACAAATACGACAAGCCTTGAGGCACTTCGTAAAGGTGAAAATAACACTAATGCTGGTGGACTTGGCAGCTTTAATTTTGGTGTTATAGATACTCAATTTAGCGAACAAAACCGCACGTTTAGACTCGCAGCTACGCTAAATAATAGCGAAGCGAGTAATACTAAAACACAAATGCAGCATGGCTTTGGTATTGATGAAAATACAGCTTTGGTTGTTATTAAATCGCCAGAAGGTAGTTTAATAACCGTAATAGGCAAAAGTGGTGTAGTGCATTTAGCTAACCAAGGTAAAGCACCACCTGAGAGTAAGAGCTATAGCTACTCGTATTGGCCTACAAGCAGTGTAATTGAAATTACCAATAACACGTTTACTCTAAGCAAGCGCACAATAGATGAGGCGTTACCCGCTATAAAAATACCTCTACTGCCAGTGCAGCGTTTTGGCTCAATTTTAACAAATTCAAAACTGCGATCACTTACTCAAGCGATGTGCCTAAGCCAAGAGCAAAGTGCGGTAGCCCAACAAGATGAGTTTATAATTAGCCTTACTGCAACGAGTGACACGCAGTATCATCGCGTTAATGCAAAAGAGTTTGGTTGTGCGCTAAGCAATTTAGAGTTAGCTATAAAGTCGATTTAGTTACTAACCTGAGCCAAGGGTTTAAGTTTTTGGCTCTTCTCTATAAAATAGCCACCATAATGATTTAAAAGCCTAGCCAAGGCCTTACTAAAAGAGTTTTAAAATGAATAATGAAAATGACGTAATTGATACTTTAGCCGAACTAGAAAGCTTTTTAATAGATGTCGAAAACGGTGGTTTTGGACTTAAAGGTGTTGCCGGTGTTGGTATGGCTACTAATAACAAAGATGGCAGCCGTTTTGTTGCTGTGTTTGACGATAATCAAAAGCTACTTTTAGCACGCATGATTACAGAAGACGTATTCCAAACAGGCCAAGACATGGTACGTAATGGTGTAGGACGCAAGCACTAATACTGATACTAACTAGACTGAATAACTCTGCTGCAAAAGGAGTTATTCAATCTGTATTTATAAAATCAAAATATTGTAGTTTCAATTGGGATCAAAAGTCTATTTTCCAATCTAATTGGCACCATGGGTGCTCGTCATCAGCTAATATACTTTGCAATGTAGCAGCCGTATCATTTATTTTTTCAAATAAATCATGACTAAAATTAAAATCAGGGTTTGGCTCGCTGTACATTTCTTGAGTTTTAATTTTCTGCCATATACATCGACCAACCACATAACTAGTTGCATATTCTTGCCAGCTAACAAATAAGGTCTGTGCCAGTTTTCCAATATGCTTGAGGTAACACCATGCTTCTTCTTCAGTTAAAAAATTAATGGTAACACCACAACGACACAAAAAAGCATAGCGACCAATATCAAAAGCTCTAATACCACAACGAGCCAGTGAGATTTTATGTATTC
This sequence comes from Pseudoalteromonas sp. SWYJZ19, assembly GCF_015864375.1. Taxonomy (NCBI): domain Bacteria; kingdom Pseudomonadati; phylum Pseudomonadota; class Gammaproteobacteria; order Alteromonadales; family Pseudoalteromonadaceae; genus Pseudoalteromonas; species Pseudoalteromonas sp. SWYJZ19. Next base: position 104,025 of record NZ_JADYXI010000014.1, on the reverse strand, counting down.
CTGCCCAGTCAGACATAATACCTATAGGCGTATTTTGATAGGCGGTAAATTTATCTTCAATGTTGTATGTTGCTAATAAATCATTTCTGGTGAGTTCAGCCATGCAGCTCATAAAAACTTGGCTATTTGACGTGTTATAAAAAACATTTAAAGTTTCAATCAATTCTTCTTTTGTTGTAACGCCATAACCATTATCTAAAATACTTAAATTTCCTTTAGCAATAGCCTCGTCAGTATAGTTTTTATTATGATGTTTTAGGACATCCAATGAATAGCCATTTTGCATTGAAAGGTGCCCTGAGAGGCTAATAAGCCATAATTTTTGCTCTGAGCTTAAGTCCGTATCATCCTTAATTACACAAGGTACTTCACTTTGATTATGCATCTACAATCTCCTTTGTTGTTTGTAGTTTTAAGCATATATCGTTGTAATTAGCATGCATTGGTTGCCCAAGTTCAACGAGCTTTTCACAACACTCCACTGCAAATTCAAGTGAGTATATCCCAAGCCTCTGATCACCATATTTATCTGCAGCTAATAGTAATACGGGTATTGCTTCATTATATTGCTCTAACGCCGCTAGCGATCGGCCTTTGTAATAGTAAGCTTGTGGTAAATTAGAAAACTCGCTAATTGCAATGTTTACAAGCTTAATACAGGTATCAAAATCATCTATATCAAAAGCTAAGTGAATAAACTTTAAGCTCCAACTTGGTTGGTGTGTGATTTTTGGCATAGCTTGTTTAATCGCATAAATAGCGGCTTGTTTTACTTGCTTCTTAACAGCTTCGTTTTCGATATTTACTAATTTAGCCATTAACGCATGTAGCATTGCCCAAGCATATTGCTGTTTATACTCTAAATCTGGATATAGGGCGTAACCCATTGGTTTAGTGGGTTTTCCATCATGGTCAGTCGCTGGGAGATCTAATGTTTTGAGTTCTAATTGTGAGTATATATTCTCTTGTACAGAACCTAGTACACGAGGGGTTTTGTAAAACTTATTAGGAGATGGCTGTATTTTTTTAGCTATAGTTTCCATTATCAAATTAAAATCAATTGAGTCTGGGCAGTAGATAAATAAATCAACGAGTAGTGGCCAAGGATCTACCAGCTTTTGTAAATGAAGATTCATAAAGGCGATAAAAACGTCAAATGCTTCATCTAAGCGTTCTAGCTTAGCAAGGCATAAAGCTTGCAAATAATTACAATTAGCGTCAAAAACCAAAGAGTATGTTTGAGTCGTTATTAACGCATCTTGATAGCGACCATTTTCAAATTGCAACGTCGCTATTTTAAGCGCGTTACTTTCCTCATTTTTTTTAAGATCTTTTATGTAGTGTCGACGAGCGATAATCAAAGCAGAGCGAAGGTCTATTTCCTCAGGACGAATATAAAAATAAGAGTTTAAAAATATATAAGCTTTTTCATAATCTTTAAGGTGCAAATAACACAGACCAATCTCTTTAGTCATCTTCATCGCATAAAAACTTTTTATAAGTTCTCGCTGCGCAAGATAAATAGTGAGTGCAATATCATAGTTTTCAAGCTTAAATTCTGCGTGTGCTTGTAAATCTCGCAGGTGTTCTATGCTTGCATCGGTAGGTGGCGGTAACGAGCCAACTAACTTACTGATTTCTGTGTATGCATCCAATGTCCATAAATAGTTAGCCACATAAAGATAAAGTGACTCGTCATTATAAAATACCAAATTGACTCGCTGCATTAATATCATTAGCTGCTTTGCTGTCAGCTTAGAATATATACATTGTTCTTCTATTAAGTTACGTAACTGAAGATGCTGATGCAGTTGTTCAAAGCTAATATCCTCATCAATATTTGATGGTGATTCTATACGCAGTGGTAGGCTCTGAATATAATGGTGCAGTGCAATAGCAAGTTCACGGTAGTGATTATTTTTACTAGTGACGAGTTCGCTAGAGATTTTTATACTCTCATCTAAAAACTTAAATACCGTGGCAGATAAAAAGTAATGCTCTGACAAGAAATCAATTAAAGTGAATAAGACTTGCTGACTTTGATCAACATCCCAAAATAATGGGGCTGAAAATAATAACTTCCATTGTTCAACATCGCTACGAGATGACACATTACAATATAATTCATTGAGCGCTATTTGCAGCTCTGCAATAGAGCGAACACAATTGAGTTCAATTGGTTGAGGCTTAACAATTTCAACTTCTGTAGATGCAGAGGAGGGCGCTTCTTCATCAAAAAATGACTCGTTAGTAACCCCTTGTTTTTCGTACTCGTCTTCAAATACTTGATTGGGTGCTTTGTCTTCATTTTGAGTAGGTTGTTTAGCCTCTTTAATGGCTAACTCGTATGCTTTGCGTAAATCTTTAAATTCTTGAGGGAACTCAGCTGGCGATGTTTTTTTTAGCAGCTCTGTATAAGCGAGTTTAATAAGGCGTTTATCTGTTGTGGCTTCAATGCCTAATATTTTCCAATGGTTCATTACTTCACTCTTTATTTAATGCATGTAATTTTTTAACTGAAACTATTTTTTATTAGTTAACTTTAATAACTAACTTTAATAGCTAATTTTAATAACTAAGATAGCGCTTTATATTTTCGATCATACGTTCTATTTTGTGGTTATCGTGTGTTTCCAATACTTCCATAAATTGGCCAATCGCCTCGCCAATTTCACGCCTTTTATCTCCTAGGTTTTCTTGAAACAAGCGCTCTAATTTTGCTTTAAATGCAGTATTTACCAGTTTATCTTTAGGCAAAACCTTAAGTGCGTTAAGTCGTGCAAAACGTTCACGCAATTCACTTTCGCTCAGGCTTTCTTCATTTTCACCTACATAAGTACGGTATTTTTTGCCACTTGCAACATTAGTCACTTCAACCTCAAGTACACCATTCAGGTCGTAGGTATAAGTTAAATATAACTCTTGTACTATATTTAACTGCTCAAGCTCTATTTCTAAATCACCTAAAAAAACATTATCTTTAGGGAGGTAATGTTCACCTTGGTAAATTTTAATTAGGACTTTTTCTTGTTCTGGGTGAGCTGAATAAACAGAACGAGTTTCGCTTACGGGAATAGTTGCGTTACGCTCTATAATAGGTAAAAACTCAGACTGACCATGTTTATTATTTACCTCAACTCCTAAAGTGAATGGGCAAACATCAATCATTATTACATCTTTTAATTCTTTATCACGTGCGCTCATACCTGCCTGAATTGCAGCACCGGTGGCAATAGCATGGTCAGGGTTATATTGGGTTTGTGGTATACGTGAAAATACACGACTAATTTGCTGCTGAAAAATAGGCATACGTGTAGCGCCACCAACAAGAATAAGCCCATCAACGTCTTCAAGTGTTAAATCGGCGTCAGACATAGCACGGTTAATAGGAAACTTAATACGTTCTATTAACTCGCTACACAATGTACGGTAATCTTCGAGCGTGAGAGTATATGGGTATGTTTTTTCTTTATATTCAAAGTTAAAACTCGCTACTGGCTCGTTAGTTAATTGGCACTTTAAGCGCTCACACAAAGACCAAATATTACGATTTTCACTATCTGAGAAAAAACCTCTGTATAAATCATTTTTCTTATAAAGGTCTTCTTCAATTACGTTAGTAAAGTCGTTACCGCCTAGGTAGTTATCACCTGCTGAGGCGTGTATTTCAAAAATATCGTTAAACACCTCAATAACCGACACATCAAATGTACCGCCACCAAGGTCCAGTACTAAGTAAGTTTGCTCACAGTCTTTATTATCGAGCCCATAAGCGAGTGCTGCGGCGGTGGGTTCGTTAAGTAATCGCTCAACTTTTAAACCTGCAAGCAAAGCGGCTTGTTGCGTTGCTTGGCGTTGTTTATTATTAAAATAGGCAGGTACCGAAATAACAGCCTCAGTGATTGGCTCTTGCAAATAATGTTCGGCTTGCTCTTTTAGGCTTTTTAATAAAATGGCAGATAATTCCGTTGCGCTATAATTTTGTTCGCCCAATGAAAAGGTTTTATCAGTGCCCATAAAACGTTTAAATTCTGAAATGGTATGTGCAGGGTGTGTTGCTAATCGATCCCTAGCGGCTTGGCCTACAAGAATATAATTGTCTTCCGACAAGCCAACAATTGAAGGGACGAGCACATTGCCCTCCATATCTGGAATTAGCTTAACGGCGTTATCTTGCCAAATTCCAACTACGCTATGAGTTGTACCGAGATCTATCCCTATCTTCATTTTATTTCCCTTACAGAATGACTTAAATCATCGCTATGCTAAGTTACTTAATACAGAACCTTAAATTCAACTTAGTTTCGCACCGATATCATTGTACAGTTTAATTAAAAACCTATTATTAATATTTGATTGAAAATTATACGCTTAACTTTATTTTATTAAAATAGATAACGTTTTTGGTGAGAGTAAGAGGTCTTTAAAACAAGACACAGTGGTGCAGTGTAAACAGGTTGGTATTAAGATTAATAATAAAAAAATATGAAGTAGATATACAGTATTATCGAATTGCTGGAAGTAAAGTTTACTGATGGTTAGGTTTTGATTAACGAGGGTTGTTGTTTAAAAAGGAGTTAATTGGTCGGTATGGAGAGATTCGAACTCTCGACCCCTGCCACCCCATGACAGTGCGCTACCAAGCTGCGCCACATACCGACTTTGTATGCAATAGTACGTGTATTTTTTTAAAAATCAATAAGCGATTGTTTGTTTGGATGTTTATTACGCAAGAGGCATAAAATAGCTCTCTTGCAGTGTATTAATTGGCTAGTCTTTATTTAACCACTTTTTGATCGAGTCATACATCTCATCTCGTATTAATGGCTGGGCTTTTTTGTTAGGGTGTAAACTATCGTTTTGCATTAGATCAGATTGGCTGGCAATATCTAGCATAAAAAAGTTCATTAAATGCGCATTTGTTTCTTCGCTAACGTCTGTAAAAGTGTCTGTAAACATTTTGCTATAACGCGGACCGTAATTAGGGGGAATGTAAATCTCCATTAAGGCGGTCATCGCATTAGCTGCTTGGCTTTTTTGAATAAGAGACGTTAAGTTAGCTTGCATTTTTTTAACTGGAAAACCACGTAAACCGTCGTTAGCACCTAGCTCAATAAGTACATGAGTGGGTTCGTATTGCTCAAGCAATGCATCTAAACGACGTAGGGCGCCTCCAGATGTTTCGCCACTAATACTGGCGTTGATAAGTTCTATGTCGGTTTGTTCGTCATCGTATTTATCTTGTAACAATTTTACCCAGCCTTCTTCTTGTTGAAGTCCGTAGGCTGCACTTAAACTGTCACCGAGTATTAAAATCGTGTTGTTGGCTGCTGCACTCAGCGGTTTGATAACTAAAAATAAAATGAATACTAAACGTAGGATTGAATGAGTCATATGTCAGCGCTTTCTCAATTAAATATAATACAAGTTAATGGTTTGTCTAAAGTAGTCTCTACCTTTGAAGGTGAGCTGCCCATCCTCAGCGACATCAGCTTTAATGTCAAGCATGGCGAGTCTGTTGCTATTGTTGGCACGTCGGGCTCTGGTAAATCTACGTTACTCAGTTTATTAGCAGGGCTGGACACTGCAAGCAGCGGCGAAATATTTTTAGATGGCGAGCCATTACACAATTTAGATGAAGAAGAACGTGCTGCACTGCGCGCGGCTAAAATTGGATTTGTGTTTCAATCGTTTATGTTAGTACAGAGCTTAACTGCACTTGAAAACGTTATGCTACCAGCAGAACTTGCTGGCGAAAGTGATGCGAAAGAGCAAGCAATAGCTCTACTTGAAAAAGTAGGCTTGAGCCATCGAATTGATCATTACCCGTCGCAGCTATCTGGCGGTGAGCAACAACGTGTTGCTATAGCGCGTGCTTTTATTGGTACACCTAAAATACTGTTTGCTGATGAGCCTTCGGCTAACTTAGACAGCAAAAACGGTAAAATGATTGAATCCTTATTATTTGATTTAAATACTCAACATGGCACTACGCTTATTTTAGTTACTCACGATGAAGGGCTTGCACAAAAATGTGAGCATATTATTCAAATAGAAGCGGGTTTACTGGTAAAAAGCGAAGTAGAGGACGTTGCCGATGTGGGTTAAGTTAGCGCTTAAGTTATTTTCGCGAGAATTTCGCCGTGGTGAGTTAACCGTTATAAGCGCGGCTATCGCACTTGCTGTTTTAACCGTACTTACACTGTCGATGGTTACTGAGCGAATAGGGCAAAGTATTGCACAAAAAAGCAGTGCTTTTATTGCTGCAGATCGCGTTCTAGCCAGTGATCATGTGCTCGACACTGCTTTTATTACTAAAGCACAGAGCCAAAATTTAAAAACGGCGCAAATGGTGTACTTCGACACTATGTTGTTTGCCGATGATGAAATGCAGTTTAGCTCAGTAAAAGCGGCATCTAATGCGTACCCGTTAAAAGGGCAGTTAAAAGTTAAAGATACCTTAACAGGTGAAACTAAGGTTGCTAATAGCGGTCCAGCGCCTGGTAATGTGTGGCTAAGTGAGTCAGTATTTTACAGTTTAAACATTGATATAGGTGCGCAAGTAGAACTTGGCGCTGCATTATTTAATGTTTCAAAAGTTATTGTAGAAGAGCCCGATGCGCCATTTAATGTATTTTCAAGCAGCCGTCGTGTGCTTATTAATATTGACGATGTGGCAAAAACCGAAGTTGTGCAACCGGGTAGTCGTGTTTATTACCGCCAACTTTATGCCGGTAGTGAGGCTGACATAAATAGCTTTTACGAGTGGCTCAAACCACAAATGAAAGAAAACCAACAATGGTACGGCGTTAAAGACCGTCAATCACCTATTTCAAATAGTTTAAACCGCGCAGAGAGCTTTTTATTGCTCGCTGGCTTATTGGGTATTATTTTAGCCGCAGTGGCTATAGCCGTTTCAGCAAAACGTTATTGTGAACGCCAATACGATCCAGTAGCGATGATGAAAACGCTAGGCGGTAGCCGTTCAATGATCCGCAAAATATACATGCTCCATTTATTGCTTGTATGTGCAATGGCGGTAAGCATTGGGCTTTTAATTGGTTATGGCTTGCAAGAAACAGCAACAAGTTACTTATCAAAAAGTATGGGCACAGAGCTACCTTTAGGTGGCTTTAAACCGTGGCTGGTGGCTATTAGCACTGGCGTAATTTGTGCTGTTATGTTTTCTATTAAACCGTTATTTGATTTATTTGATATTCCACCGCTTAGAGTGCTGCGCCGTAACTTAGGTGACAAGTTGGCAGTAAGTCGTGTGCATTTAGGCATGAGTGCGCTAACTGTGTTTTTATTAATGTGGTTATTTAGTAACAACATAAAAATAACGCTTATTTTGTTTGCCTCAACGCTTGCGCTAATTGGTGTGTTGTTTTTGATATCTAAATTAATATTTGGTGGCGGTCGAAAATTAGGGCTTAAGCCAGGTAACAGTTGGTCGCTTGCAATTGCATCTATTCAAAAGCGTGCAAATGTGAACGCGGTACAGTTAATTAGTTTTTCGTTAGCGATTAAATTACTGCTGTTTTTAGTGGTACTTAAAAACGACATGATATCTGATTGGCAGTCGCAACTTCCAAGCGACGCGCCTAATGCGTTTTTAGTTAATATTACGCAAAATGAGCTTGAGCCAATTAATGAATATTTAGCTCAAAAAGATATTCAAGTATCAGAGTTTTATCCCACTATTCGTGGGCGCGTAAATGCGGTGAATGGCGAGTTGGTAGCACGTTCAGTATCGCTGCAAGACAACGAGAAAAAAGACGAAGAAGCACGTGCAGGTATTGGCCGCGAGCTAAATCTTACATGGCTTAAAGATGTGCCTGACCAAAATGAAGTAACACAAGGCACGTGGTTTGGTGAAAATGCGATGGCTGAAGCCTCAGTAGAGGAGTCGATGCTTGAGCGTTTAGATGTTGAGATAGGCGATACGCTAACATTTTTAATTGGTTCGCAGTCGTTCGATGCTAAAATCACCAGTGTGCGCAAAGTTAATTGGGCCACGCTTAAACCTAACTTTTTTATTATTTTAAGCCCAGATGTACTTGCAGATTTTCCGGCAACGTATATTTCGTCGGTACGTATAAACCCAGATCAAAAGCGTGACTTTAGCCAGTTATTGCGTACTTACCCTACTATTACAGCGATTGATATTGATAACTTTGTTAAGCAAATACAAACAACTATTTCGCAAGTATCACTCGCCATTGGCTTTGTACTTGCAATTGTTGTGCTGTGTGGCGCGCTTGTACTTATATCGCAAGTGCAAGCTAGTTTAGGTGAGCGTATGCAAGAAATTGTAATACTGCGAACACTTGGCGCTAAAAGCCGATTAATTAAAAACGCGACCTTGTACGAGTTTTTATTACTCGGCGGTTTAGCTGGCTTAGTTGCTGCATTTTTTAGTGATATAGCGCTTTTAATTGTGCAGCAACAAATGTTTGATTTAGCAGGTAAGTTACATCCGCATATATGGATTATTGGTCCGGTAGCTGGCGGTGTATTTGTGGCTGGTTTAGGCTATTTAATGATTGCCCGAACACTTAAACAAAATACCCAAGGATTAGTGCGTGCCCTAGGGTAAGCTTAAACTAACATGCTCCTTCAAATGCCCACCTAACACGTGGGCATTTTTGTTTTTCTTTGTACTGGTAATTTATACAGTGCTCTGGCATTATTAGCGTAATTTAAAAATAATAACAATGGAGTGCTGTTTGGCCATTATTTTAGGGATCGATCCTGGTTCACGTTTGACCGGATATGGCGTTGTTGCCCACCAAGGTTCTAAATTTACATACTTAGGCAGTGGTTGTATTAAGTTAGCCGATCATCCTTTTCCGGTTAGGCTTAAAATGATCTATCAAGGCATTACACAGCTTATTGAGCAGTTTTCGCCAGAAACCTTTGCCATTGAAAAAGTATTTATGGCGCATAACCCCGATTCTGCTTTAAAGCTTGGCCAAGCTAGAGGCGCTGCTATTGTTGGCGCTGCAATGGCCGACTTGCCCGTATTTGAATATTCAGCTAGGCAAATTAAGCAAGCAGTAGTAGGTAACGGTGGCGCTGATAAAACTCAAGTGCAACACATGGTAAAAAATATTTTAAAACTACCAGGTACGCCACAGGCCGATGCAGCTGATGCACTTGCTATTGCGATTTGCCACGCTCACTCAGAACAAAATTTAATTAAACTAGCGGGTAGCGCAAGCAAAATCGTTAGAGGACGTTTAAGGAAATAACTATGATAGGCCGCTTAAATGGTATTTTAGTCGAAAAACAGCCACCAGAAATATTACTCGAAGTAAGTGGTGTCGGTTACGAAGTACAAATGCCAATGACCTGTTTTTACGATTTACCAAAAATTGGTGAAAACGCGATTGTTTACACCCACTTTGTAGTGCGTGAAGATGCTCAATTATTATTTGGTTTTAATAATAAAGTTGAACGCGCCTTGTTTAGAGAGCTATTAAAAGCAAATGGCGTTGGTCCAAAACTTGGCTTAGCTATTTTATCGGGCATGTCGGCAAAGCAATTTGTAAGCTGTGTAAATAACGAAGACTCAACGTCGCTAGTTAAATTACCGGGTGTAGGTAAAAAAACAGCCGAGCGTTTAGTACTCGAAATGAAAGACAGATTAAAAGATTGGGGTAATGATTTATTTACGCCATTTAGCGACAGCGCAGTAATAGAGCCAATGAGCGATGCGACAATAGCTAATAACGCAGCCGATGATGCCGTATCGGCACTGCTTGCATTAGGTTATAAATTGCCACAAGCCCAAAAAGCAGTAAAATCGATAAGCAAACCCGATATGTCTACTGAGGTTCTTATTAGAGAATCTTTAAAATCAATGTTGTGAGTAACCCATGATTGAAGCGGATCGCTTAATTGATGCGACTGAAAAAACAAATGAAGACTCTATAGATCGTGCAATAAGACCAAAACTTTTAGCCGACTACAGAGGCCAGCCTCATGTTAAGCAGCAAATGGAAATTTTTATTGAAGCTGCGCGAACCCGTGGTGAAGCGCTCGATCATTTATTAATATTTGGCCCACCAGGGCTAGGTAAAACCACGCTTGCAAATATCGTTGCCAACGAATTACACGTAAGTATTAAAACAACATCCGGCCCTGTACTTGAAAAAGCAGGCGATTTAGCTGCGTTACTTACTAATTTAGAAGAAGGCGATGTACTGTTTATCGATGAAATACACAGGCTAAGCCCGCAAGTTGAAGAAATACTGTATCCAGCAATGGAAGACTACCAGCTTGATATAATGATTGGTGAAGGCCCAGCTGCGCGTTCTATTAAATTAGACTTACCTGCATTTACGCTTATTGGTGCCACTACGCGAGCAGGCTCACTTACATCGCCACTACGTGACCGTTTTGGTATTGTGCAGCGATTAGAGTTTTATTCTGTAGAGGATTTATCACATATAGTAGGGCGCTCTGCACATTATCTTGGTTTAGAAATGTGTGACGACGGCGCAACCGAAATTGCACAACGTTCACGTGGTACACCACGTATTGCAAACCGTTTATTACGCCGTGTACGCGATTACACACAGGTAAAATCTGACGGTACAGTAAATGCCGAAGTAGCTAAGCAAGCGCTTGATATGATTGACGTAGATAAAAGTGGTTTTGATTATATGGATCGCAAATATTTACTCGCCATAATTGAAAAATTCATGGGCGGCCCAGTAGGACTCGACAATGTAGCGGCTGCTATTGGCGAAGAGCGTGAAACAATAGAAGATGTAATAGAGCCGTTTTTAATTCAGCAAGGATTTATTCAGCGTACTCCGCGTGGTCGAATCGTGTCTGTCAGTGCATATCATCACTTTGGTTTACTTCCTAAAAAAGACTAGCCTCATCATATACATTACTTGCTGTGGTTTATTGCGCAGCAGGTAATTGACTTAGTATACCTTTCTTTCAAATATTTATACGGCTGGTATTTTACCCAAAACCTCAGCACACTGTTGCAAATGTTATTTCAAAATACTTATACGCTTTATAGTTAACTGTTAATTCACAGGGCGTTAAGACTCGCGAAGCTATCCTGCGTACCATTCAAACTAGTAACCGAATTACTTATTGTAAAATAGGTAGGGCAATTATTAGTTTATAAATAATACCAATCTGCTTATATATGGGGTCTACTTAACGTTAAGAAAATTACGCTAGAACTAGGCAAAAGTTTTTGTATCTAGTTGTTCTAAATAAAAAATTTTTAACGACGTTATAGTGCAATTTAATTCGTTAAATTGATCAAAGATTTATGCAGGTTGGTATAAAATATGTAGCGCACCAAATTGCAGGCAAAAAAAAGCCCGCAAAAAATGCGGGCAAACAACAAGTTGAAGGAAGTAATCCAGGGAACTACGTTTTACTGAATTTGGTTTTATCCAGAAAGAGTAAAACAATGTAATACGATAAAATATCCTATTACTAAGAACTTGGCTTAATGAAACTATCTCATTCAGTGCGCTAGTTCGGTATGGGAGAATAATACGTAAGATCACCTTTTTATTCAAACTAGAAAATTTGTATTTTCAGATTAGAAAAACTAATTCGGTGAATTTTATTGTTGTTTGAATCTTGCGCGTTAATTAATCGTTAAATTTATAAGTTAATGAAATTTATGGCTTAAGTTATTTCTTTTGATGTGGCTCGGTATTAGTTTTACTGTTACGTGAAGGTAAGGCTTATAGGTTTTGAGTGTTTATGCTCTTATTTTGAATAAACGGCGCATTTTATGACGTTTTACTTATATATTTACGCATATTTATAGTTAGCGAGTTTATTTAAAAGATTAAATAAAATACTGAGGCAAAGGGAAATGCCAACTAAAGCTGTTTTTTAACGTTTTTTGTTGCCTATTCATAGCAATACCGTTGTCAGCTTGAAATGGACTAGATACACTAGATGCAACTTTTGACCGTATAAACGGTCATATTTACACAAATTAACCAATTTGCCGTATTTTGAAATTACTTAGGAGTTTAACGTGGGATCAGGGCTTAATTTTTTAGACCTAATTTTAGAAGCAAGCTTGCTTGTTCAGTTAGTGATGTTAGGGCTAGTTGCCATGTCTGTAATGTCGTGGACAATTATATTTCAGCGTAAAAAAGCAATATCAGATGCACTATCAAATGCTAAGAAATTTGAGCAAAAATTTTGGTCTGGTATTGATCTAAGTAAATTGTATAACGAAATATCGTCACGCAGCGGTCAGTCTCAAGGTATTGAAGCCTTATTTACTTCAGGCTTTAAAGAGTTTGCTCGTCATAAAAAGAATACATTTCAAAGTGCGAGTATTGTTATGGAAGGGACGCATCGTTCTATGCGTGTTGCACTTTCTCGTGAAATTGAAAAAATTGAATCTAGCTTATCGTTTTTAGCAACGGTAGGTTCTATTAGTCCGTACATCGGTTTGTTTGGTACAGTTTGGGGTATTATGAATGCCTTTATTGCACTAGGTGAAGTTAAGCAAGCTACATTACAAATGGTAGCACCCGGTATAGCAGAGGCACTTATTGCGACTGCTATGGGTTTATTCGCGGCAATTCCGGCCGTTATTGCTTATAACCGCTTTTCAAACAGTGTTGAAAAGCTTGAGTCTCACTATATTAACTTTATGGAAGAGTTTGCTAATATTTTACACCGTCAAGCAGCTACACAAATAGAGGCACAAGCGAATGTATCAGCGTAAAAAGCGCCGTCCGGTCGCAGAAATTAATGTAGTACCTTACATTGATGTAATGTTGGTATTACTTATTATATTTATGGCAACAGCACCGCTTATTACACACGGTGTAAAAGTTGATTTACCTAAAATGGAAGAGTCTGATTTAGTTGATACTAAAGATACTCCGCCCATTATTGCTTCAATTGATGCAGAGGGTAAATATTATGTAAGCGTAGGTACTGATCCTGAAGAGCCTATGGAAGCACTTGATGTTGCTGCGGTTATAAAATTACAGTTAATGAAAAACCCTGACGTGCCAGTTATGATTAAAGGCTCGGGTAAGGTGTCGTATCAAGAAGTATTATTACTAATGGATTTTTTGAAAAATGCAGGCGTACCATCAGTAGGATTAATGACTGAATCCTTTGAGGGGAAGTAGCTGTATGAATAGTTCAGTAGTAAAATCGATAGTACTTCATTTAGGAATTGGTGGTTTTTTGTATGCGTCTGCAAACATTCATCCGCCAGCACCTAAAGTAATGGAAGTAACGCTTAATTCGGCTATACCTACGCCAGATAAAGCAGTATCAGCCGTTACAGTTGATCAAAAACAAGTTGAGCAAAAAATTGCTGAACTTCAAAAGAAAGAAAAAGATAAAAAAAGTGCTGAAGACAAACGTATCCGCGATTTAGAACGCAGAGCGGCCAATGCACGTAAGCAACGCGAATCTGAATCTAGGCATATTAAAAAGCTAGAGCAAGAACGTAAAGCTAAAGAAAAAGAAACAGCCGAGGCGCAAGCACAAGCTAAAAAAGCACGTGCCATTGAGCAAAAAGAGCGCGCTAAAGCTAAGCAAGCTGAAAAGCAAAAGCAAGAAGCTGAAAGTGCAGCAAAAGCTGCTGCTGATAAGCGTAAAACCGAAGAAGACGCACTTAAAAAAGCAGAAGCTGAACGTAAAAAACGTGAAGAAGAAGCAAAAGAGCGTGCAGCCGAGGCCGAACGTAAACGCCAGCAAGCAATGCAAGAGCAAATGTTACAAGAGCAACTTGCCAAAGAGCAGGCTGCCCGTAGTAAAATACGTCAACAACAAGTGGTAAGCGAAGTTGATAAGTACCGTGCATTAATTATGGCGCGTATTCAGCAAAACTTATTGATTGATGAAAAAATGAAAAACCAACAGTGCCGAGTAAATATTCGTTTAGGTTTTAATGGTTTAGTAACGCAAGTTAAATCATTAGGTGGCGATAAGTTGGTATGTGAAGCTGCATTAAGAGCAGTGCGCATGGCCGACACATTACCGGTATCTAAAGATAAAGACGTATTCGAACAACTTAAGAATATTAATTTAACAATCAAGCCAGAATTTTAAAGGAATGATATGTTCAACAAAATAAAAATAGCCTGTTTAGTTTTACTGTTTGGGTTTGTGGGTGTTGCTAATGCAGCACTTGAAATTGTAATAACTGAGGGTGTAGACGGTGCAAGGCCCATTGCTATAGTACCTTTTAAGTACCAAGGTGTTGGCCCAATCCCTGAAAAATTAAGCAGTGTTATTGCTGCCGATTTAATGCGCAGTGGTAAATTTAAGCCTGTAGATGTAGCGCAAATGCCACAACAGCCAACCAAAGATAGCGAAATTGATTACGCATCTTGGGTTAATAAAGGTGTGGAAGCGATATTAGTGGGCGAAGTTGAGCAGCAAACTGATGGGCGTTACTTAGTGCGTTATGAGTTAGTTGACGTGATCCGCGGCCAAATTACCGGTGGCAACACACAAATGATGAGTAATGGTAAGCTAGTTAAAAGCCAAGATCATATTTTGGAAGCGCGTGAAAGTGTTATTGGTGAAAGTGGTTTTCGCCGTTACTCTCATCGAATCAGTGACGTTATCTATGAAAGATTGACTGGTGAAAAAGGCGCATTTTTAACTAAAATTGCCTATGTAATAGTACGTGATAATGATGATAAGCCTTATCAGTTAGTTGTTGCAGATTATGACGGATTTAATGAGCAAGTATTACTTCGCTCAAAAGAGCCTTTAATGTCGCCAGCGTGGTCACCAGATGGTACTAAGTTAGCGTATGTAACGTTTGAAAACCGTCAAAGCCAAATTTACATTCAAGATATATACACAGGTAAACGCGAAATAATAGCAAGCTACCGTGGTATTAATGGTGCACCGCAGTTTTCGCCAGATGGTAAAAAGCTATTGTTAGTGCTTTCTAAGGACAAGACGGGTGCAACAGAAGTTTACATGCTTGACCTAGCTACACGTAAAGAAACACGCTTAACAAATCACCGTAGCATAGATACTGAGCCATCTTGGCACCCTAATGGTCAAGATATTGTGTTTACATCTGAAAGGGGTGGTAATGCTCAGATTTATAAGTTAAATTTAAAAACTGGTAGGTCACAGCGACTCACCTTTGATGGTGATATGAATCTTGCTGGTTCAATAACACCAGATGGAAAAGAATTAGTGATGGTTAACCGTACCAACGGGCAGTACCATCTTGCTAAGAAAGAGCTGGCTACAGGCGCGTTCCAAGTATTAACGAGAACACGCCTAGATGAATCACCGAGCATAGCGCCAAATGGTTCGATGATTATATATAGCACGCTTCATAATAATAAACAGGTACTTGCGCTAGTATCGATGGACGGCCGCTTTAAGGCACGGTTACCTGTGCTAGACGGACAAGTAAAGGCACCAGCTTGGTCGCCATACTTACAGTAATATTACTGGTTTACTCAAAATAGGAATCTACTCAATGAAACTTAACAAAATACTTAAAGGCCTGCTAATTGCTGTGCCAGTAATGACATTAGCAGCTTGTAGCTCATCTTCAGATATTGATGAAGGTGCTGCAAACCAATCAAATCAAGGCGTTGTTGAGCAATCAACTAACACTGATACGGTTGAAGTTGCTACAATTTCTCCTGAGCAACAAGCAGAAGAACAACTTCGTCAAAAGTACGAAGCACTTCGTCAAGAGCAAGTAATATACTTTGATTTTGATACTGCGACAGTTGAAAGCAAGTACGCAGACTTACTTCGTGCACATGCTGAGTTTTTAGTTCAAAACTCATCAGTTAAAGTACTAATTGAAGGCCATGCAGATGAGCGCGGTACTCCAGAGTACAATATTGCATTAGGTGAGCACCGTGGCCAAGCAGTTGAAAAATACTTATTAAGCTTAGGTGTTTCAGCTAGCCAAATGTCAGTGGTAAGCTACGGTGAAGAGAAGCCAATGGTTAAGTCTCGCACTGAATCAGCTTTCGCTAAAAACCGCCGTGCGGTACTAGTTTACTAAGATAAGAGATATTATGAAGCCGAAAATTATTTTGGCAGCCATGATATTGAGCGGGAGCACCCAGTTAATGGCTGCTCCCGCTCCTGTTTCAGAAGCTGCGAGTTCACAATCAAGTATTGAGAAGCGATTAGCGTCGCTTGAGAATATGATGCAACAGCGTAACTTTTTGCAAGTTGAGTTACAGCAACAGCTTAACTTGTTACAAGACGAAGTAAGCCAAATTCGAGGTGTAACCGAAGAGCAAAGCTACAAGCTTGAAAAAGTACTGCAGCGTCAGCGTGAGTTGTATCAAGAAATTGAAAACCGCGTGAGCCAGGCTTATACACAGCCAGCAGCAGCTCCCGCAACTGATTACACACAACAAAGCAATGCACAGACCTATAGCAGTGACTTATCTGAAAACGAAGCCTATGAGCGCGCTGTTGCGTTAATAATGAAAGATAAACGCTATGACCAAGCGATTCCTGAATTTCAAACGTTTTTAACTACCTACCCAAACTCTGTCTATGCGTCTAATGCGCATTATTGGTTAGGGCAGTTGCTTACTATTAAAAATGATGGTGTAAAAGCAGTAGAGCACTTTAAAGTCGTTGTGAACGAATTTCCAAATTCTAATAAACGCCCAGATGCGATGCTAAAGTTAGGCACACTTTTACAAGATCAAGGTTCAGCGGCGCAAGCGCAAAAAATATTGAGCGATCTTATCAATCAATACCCAAGTACAACCGCTGCAAAACTAGCAACTGATCGTTTAGGAAACTAAAGTTCACTAGCGATTAAATTTCTAGTTAGGGCGAGCAAACTACATGGAAACTCTCGAAGAATCTTGGATTTGCATGTAGTTTGAGCACAAACGGTTTAATTTTGTGCATCTAGACATAAAAACTTAAAAAAAGAGACAATTTCGGTTGCACTCATTTTATAAATAAGTATTATAAGCGCCCGCAGCAAACGAATGGTTACCCCACTCGAAATGCGACAAAAAGAGCGGGTTATTAGCTCAGTTGGTAGAGCAGTTGACTTTTAATCAATTGGTCGATGGTTCAAATCCATCATAACCCACCATTCTTTGAATGGTCTTTTATCGGCGGATTTACGTAGAATACTAAGTTGTTATAAAACGCAACGTCAGAGCGGGTCATTAGCTCAGTTGGTAGAGCAGTTGACTTTTAATCAATTGGTCGATGGTTCAAATCCATCATGACCCACCATTCTTTATTCCTTGTGAATAGTGTGTGGTATCAATCGGCGGATTTACGCAGGCTTTAACTTAGAAATAAGTTAGCAACTGGAACGGGTTATTAGCTCAGTTGGTAGAGCAGTTGACTTTTAATCAATTGGTCGATGGTTCAAATCCATCATAACCCACCATTCTTTATTCCTTTGAATAGTGATTGGTTCCAATCGACGGATTTACGTAAAGTAGTAAGTTGCATTTAAAACGCAACAATAGAGCGGGTTATTAGCTCAGTTGGTAGAGCAGTTGACTTTTAATCAATTGGTCGATGGTTCAAATCCATCATAACCCACCATTCTTTATTCCTTGTGAATAGTGTTTGGCATCAATAGGCGGATTTACGTAAGCTTCATTCATAATTGAATAAGTGCATAGAGCGGGTTATTAGCTCAGTTGGTAGAGCAGTTGACTTTTAATCAATTGGTCGATGGTTCAAATCCATCATAACCCACCATTCTATGAAAAGTTATAAGAGCGGGTCATTAGCTCAGTTGGTAGAGCAGTTGACTTTTAATCAATTGGTCGATGGTTCAAATCCATCATGACCCACCATTCTTTATTCCTTGTGAATAGTGTTTGGCATCAATCGGCGGATATACGTAAGCTTCATTCATAATTGAATAAGCNTATACGTAAGCTTCATTCATAATTGAATAAGCGCATAGAGCGGGTTATTAGCTCAGTTGGTAGAGCAGTTGACTTTTAATCAATTGGTCGATGGTTCAAATCCATCATAACCCACCATTCTATGAAAGTTTTAATCGGCGGATTTACGCAGCTTTTTACAAAGCAGATTTATATTAGAGCGGGTCATTAGCTCAGTTGGTAGAGCAGTTGACTTTTAATCAATTGGTCGATGGTTCAAATCCATCATGACCCACCACTCTCTAATACTTTCCTTTATATTCTTTTTTAAATTCCCATTCTATTTTTTATAAACAGCTTAACTAGTTTGCTGTTATTTATGTTTATATTCTCGTATAATTCGCCCTAATTAATGCACTGTAGATAAGTGGTCGAGAACATGAGTCTAGCTCAAACTATTATGCCTGAAGGTTATATTTTCCCCCCTAAGCCAGCACCGTTAACAAATGACGAGCAAGGCGAATATAAAGCGCGTATAAAACAATTACTAAAAGATAAAAATGCAGTACTTGTTGCACATTATTATACCGATCCTGAAATTCAAGCACTTGCAGAAGAAACCGGCGGCTGCGTTGCCGATTCGCTAGAAATGGCACGTTTTGGTGCACGTCATGATGCAGATATGATCATCGTCGCGGGCGTGAAATTTATGGGCGAAACAGCCAAAATTTTAACGCCAAATAAAACGGTTGTTATGCCAACGCTTGAAGCGACGTGTTCGCTAGATATTGGTTGCCCGATAGACGAGTTCTCAGCGTTTTGTGATGAGCACCCTGACCGTAAAGTGGTTGTGTATGCAAACACCTCTACCGCAGTTAAGGCGCGTGCAGATTGGATTGTAACCTCATCATGTGCACTTGAAATAGTAGAGCACCTTGATGAGCAAGGCGAAAAAATCATTTGGGGCCCAGATAAGCACCTTGGTAGTTATATTCAAAAAAATACCGGTGCTGATATGCTTATGTGGAATGGTGCATGTATCGTACATGACGAATTTAAAACTAAAGCCTTAAAAGATATGAAGGCGCTACACCCAGATGCAGGCGTATTAGTTCATCCTGAGTCACCAGCAGAAATTGTTGCACTTGCCGATTCGGTTGGATCTACGAGCCAATTAATTAAAGCTGCGCAAACAATGGACAATAAAAAGTTTATTGTAGCAACAGATCGCGGCATCTTTTATAAAATGCAGCAACTATGTCCAGATAAAGAGTTTTTTGCGGCTCCAACGGCAGGTGAGGGCGCTTCATGTAAAAGTTGCGCACATTGCCCTTGGATGGCAATGAATGGCTTAAAAGCGATTGAGGAAGCCCTCATAAGCCCTAAAGGTAAAGAAGTATTCGTTGATATGGATTTACGCGAAGGCGCACTTAAATCCTTAAATCGCATGCTTGAATTTACTGCGAGCATGGCTAAGTAATTTTAAAAGTATAAATTAAAACGGTTAGGTCTAAGATTTAGCCGTTTTTTGTGCCTATATATAAGCTATTGCTTGATAAGTAAGCATTTAAAGGCTCATATTTAAAAATGCCTTGCACCTTAAGGGTCTATTTCATACTATAGCGCGCTGTTGCATTACACAATTGCAGCACTGTGGAGGGATGGCTGAGTGGCTGAAGGCGCACGCCTGGAAAGTGTGTTTAGGTTTATCCCTAACGAGGGTTCGAATCCCTCTCCCTCCACCATTATTCTTAGAACCCAGTTACTAATATCGAAAGGTATTAGTAACTGGGTTTTTTAATGCCTCCGTAATGACTAACTATTAACTAAATAGAGTGTTGATAACATGCTTACAAGCTCATGTTTTTCAATTGGCTTAGAAACGTAACCATCAAATAACTGTCTGTATATTTCTTTTTGCTCTGTAAAAACATTAGCGGTTAACGCGATAACAATTTGTTCGTTATTAAGCGCCTTAATTTTTTTACATGCCTGAAGACCATCCATTTTCGGCATTTGAATGTCCATAAAGATAATGTCTGGCTTGTGTGACTCGTATAATGAGATTGCTTCTAACCCATTGTTGGCAATAATAATGGTGGCTTTTGTAGGCTCAAGCATCGCAGATGCAACAAGCTGATTTATTTTATTATCTTCAGCTAATAAAATAGTTTTTCCAGATAGGTCAGGAAGCTCAACATTTTTTGTTATTAATGTGCTTTCATCAATCTGTGCTTGTTTTAATGGTAAGTACACATAAAACTGACTACCTGAATCTAATTGGCTTGTTACTTTAATTTCGCCATTCATTAAACCTATTAATGATTTAGTAATAGGTAAGCCAAGACCTGTACCGCCATATTCACGCGTAGTTGATTGCTCTGCTTGTTCAAAGCGCTCAAACAATCGCTCTATAGCCTGCTCAGAAATTCCAATTCCGGTGTCTGATATACAACAACATATTTTATTTTCGTCGGTTAGCCTAAACGTTACTGTAACGCCACCCTGCGACGTAAACTTAATCGCATTAGATATTAGGTTTAAAAATATCTGTCTGAGTCTAACGGGGTCGCCCACCCAATACTTATGCTCAATATTAATTATAAATTTAAGGTATATATTTTTATCACTGGCTTGCAGGCCAAGATCAGACTCTAAGTGGTGAATAAGTTCAAAAAGGTCGAATGATTTATATTCTAATGAAAGCTTCCCAGCTTCAATTTTAGAAAAGTCGAGGATATCATTAATAATAGTGGTGAGTGAGCGGGTCGAATAAAGTGATTTTTTTAAATACTCTTTTGATTTTTCATTCAATGGCTGCTCTTGCAGTAACTGTAATGTACCTAGTATGCCATTCATAGGTGTGCGTATTTCGTGACTCATATTTGCTAAAAATTCAGATTTAGCTTGTGATGCCTGTTCAGCTAATTCTTTAGCATGTCCGAGAGCTTGTTCGTGATTAATTTGTTCGGTCAAATCGTATGCTACACCCAAATAGCCAACAATTTCATTTTCGTTATTTAATAAAGAGGTAACACTTATATTAACTTGTATGTGCTCGCCTGTAGAAGAAATGTATGTCCACTGATTGATATCAGGCTCTGTAGAAGTTGCTTTTAAGATAAACACTTCAAAACCAGGGAAAACAGGTTCATTTAACTCTGCACTAAGCTGTTTGGCTTTTTTTATAATTTCTTCTTTTAAATGAAAAATACCCGGATTTTCAATTCCAATAACGTCTTTTGCTCTATAGCCTAATAACTTTTCAGAGGCGGGATTAAATAAAGTAATTAAGCCATTTATGTCGGTCGCAATAATAGAGTAACTGGCACTGTTTAAAATACTTTGTTGAAGCATACTTATATCAGCAATTTCTTTAGTGCGTAATTTTACTTCTTTTTCTAATTTTAAATTTGTTTGCTGCAGCATATGCTTATTTTGTTTAGCTTTGATAATTCTTTGCTGTGTTCTTTGTGCTCTACGGTAAAAAAACAGCTGAATTATTAAAGTTATAAACATACAAATAAGGGTATAAAAAACACCATTGACAATAGCTTGATATTTACTCGGCAAGTGTAGTGATTCAATAAATGTGTCTGAAGCACTAAGTGTGATTTCCCATGTTCTTCCCATCACTTTAATTACTTTATTTAACTGATAATCAGCCGAGTTGCTTTTAATGCCGTAGCTAAAAAAGTCAGTTTTAACGTTGTTACCTATGTCGCTAATGACTAGCTTATTTTCATCAGCTTGGGAAAGAGAGTCTAAAATATTGTTTATTAATAAAGGGGAGTAAGTCCATCCAATTAATTGCTCTAAACGCTGGGTTTTATCAGTTGGAATAATAATATTTTTATAAACTGGTAGTAAAATTAAAAAGCCTTGTTTCGATTTGTTATCCGCTTGGATTAACGTAATAGGCGCCGATAATTGAACTTGGTTATTAATTGCAGAATTTAATGCTGCTTTTTTACGTGTACTTTCCGATGCAATATCGAGTCCTAGAGCCCGTGAATTACTTTGCTCAGGAAATATGTACTGAATAATAAAGTGCTCATCACTTTCGTTAGCTAGTTTATTTAGTTCGAATATTTGGTTAGGCCGATCGGATTTTGCAGTTTTTAAGAATTGAGCTAAGTTTTCGGCATTCACTTTTCTTATAAAGCCAATACCATTTGCTCCAGGGAATTCTTGGGCGTAGTTGCGACTGTTAGAGTAATTAGAAATTGTTTGGTAGCTTAAATTATTAACGCCAATGCCGTGTATAAATCCTTTTAAACCGTATAGCCCATATTTATATAAGTCGAATCTGCTAGTAACGCCTGTTGAGAGTGAAGAAAGGCGGTTGTTGAGGGCTTCATTTATTTTGTTATTAACAGCATCTTGATGTGCAGCGTGGGCAAAGTAAGTTAATACAATACCACTGATGAAAAAAATAGCATGAGTAAGCACCGAGATTAATAACCTTTTACTAACCGGTCGTCCTGAAAACATTAACTCATCCTTTATTATTAATATACTGACAGTATATCTGTTTTATCATCGAAATAAATATAGCACTTATTATTCAGGATACAACTTTGTTATTAATTAGAATATATATATTTTATAAAGGTTTAGAGTGGATGTAATATAAAAAGTTGATTTTACTCACCAAGATAAGACGAACATGTATATAAATATAATAATTTTTATGTTTTTTGCTACTTTATAGCGAACAACAAAAGTATTAGCTAAAGGTGCTGATTTTTATATTTATCGATTTTTTAGTGAATATTAGGTGCTCAAAAAACAACGGATAGCTTTTAGTTTTTGCTTATAACTTTACTTTGTTAAGTTTAAATAAAGTAAAATTTAACCAATATTATGACGCTTTTAAAGGGAACTATCGGTATAGGTTCGAGCGAGCAAGAGACGATGCTCACCTTACTTTTATAATTCATCCGAAACAAAACAAACACTTAATATTTTATAATATGAAAATTAAAACATTAAAAACTTATATTGTTCTATATTTTAGTAGCGTGAAAGAAAACGTGATTACTTAAAATGTAATTACCTTATGACATGTTTACCGTGTAGGTCGAAAAAATACATGCTGCTATGCACTGCACAGTTAAAACTTAAACAAAACAAGGTAACGGAGATAACTATGGCTCACCGAGTATCTAAATTACTTGCGGCAACAGGCGCAGTATTAACATGTATTTCTATTCCTTCGTATGCCGCTGTTAATGGGCTGACAGAACAAGATGAATTTAATATAAAACTTAGATCAATTTATTTTGACCGTGACTACGATAACGACGCAAGTGACGATTCAACTTTTGCTCAAGGTATAGAGCTCAATTACACATCTGGTTATATAAACGATTTAGTGAGTGTGGGTGTATCGACTTACACCGTGATGGATATTAATTCTACGGGTTCAGCCGCAGGTAATATTTTGCCAGCAGGTAATGAGAGCGGTGGAGTTGACGATAGCTTTTCTAAATTTGGACAATATTTTTTAGATTTTAAATTGGGCAACAATGGTCACGTTAAAGTAGGTGGGCAAAAAACCAAAAGTATGTTGCTTAAAAGCTCTGGGAGTCGGGCTATTCCTAATACTTTTAGAGGCGTTTTTGGCGATTACAAAATTGGTAACACTAAATTATACGGTTACGTTTACGATAAATGGAGCCGTCGACACGATGATAGATGGGAAGACTTTTCTACCGATCAATCGGCAACTGGTGCTATTAGCGTAATTTGGGGCGTAGGTGCTACGCATAAAAAAGACAATCTAATATTAGAGGCTGAATATTTAAATTCACACAATTATTTAAGTAAAATCGGGTTAAAAATCAGTTACGACATTAAGCTTGAGCAAAGTAAGTTAACCCTTTCAACTGGCATATTTACCTCACAAGATGATGGCGATTTATTTGTAACAGGCGCAGAGGGTGGTGATTTAGATGATGAAGATGCACCTGGTGCATTAACAGGTTTAACCAAAAGTGAAAACGATGGGTTTGCCTATTACCTAGATGCTGATTGGAAAAAAGATATTTGGAGTGTAGGTGCGGCATTTACTAAAGTAAGTGATGCTTGGATTGAAGATAATTTCAGTGGCGACCATGGTACAAACCCATTTCCAACTCGCTCATTAATTGGTGCCGATTTAACAAATCAAAATGAAACATCATGGCAAGCTCGTTTAGGAATTGATTTGAAAGCAGTATCGCCTGGCTTAACAACTAAATTTTACTACACAGACGGCAGCGATGCTGAAAACTCTGCGTTGGGTAAGTTAGGCGGTACAGCCGACGAAAAATATTGGGCTGTAGATACTCGCTATAAAGTTGAGAAAATAAAAGGCTTAAGCTTACGTTGGTTATTTGTAGATTATACAACCGAAAAATCAGGCAGTGTTGATGGTGTTAAAGGCGATAGAGCTGACCATCGAGTTTATGTAGATTACACTATTAAATTTTAACATGACTTTTAATAAGGCAATGCAAATTTTATGCATTGGTTTTGTTTCCTTTTTTCATTATCTTTATGATAAAACTAACAAATCAATAATAAAAATTAAGCTAATATATGTTTTCTCTTCAACAGTGGCAATCACAGGGTCAATTTACTCAAATTAGTGGCCATCAAATTTTTACTAAAACAGCTGGTGATATAACTAAGCCTGCGCTGCTTTTAATACATGGCTTTCCAAGTGCTAGTTGGGACTGGGAAGGTATGTGGCAAACCCTTAGTGAACATTATTTTGTAATTACACTCGATATGCTAGGTTTTGGTTTGTCAGATAAACCTAAAAATGCAGGCTATAAAATTACTGAACAAGCCGACTTATATACTCAATTTTTAAAAACGTTAAATATTAATGATATACATATTTTAGCTCATGACTATGGCGATACTGTGGCTCAAGAGTTATTAGCAAGGCAAGTCGTTAGCCAAAGTGACTTTAAAATAAACAGTGTGTGCTTTTTAAATGGTGGGTTATTTCCTGAAGTGCATAAACCATTATTTATACAAAAGCTTTTACTTTCAAAGCTAGGTTGGATAGTGCCAAAATTAATGAATAAACAAAAATTTGCCAATAATCTACTTACTATTTTTGGTAAAAGTACACCGCCTTCAAAACAAGTGGTAGACACACTTTGGGAGCTGCTAATTTATAAAGATGGCTTAGCCGTAATGCCCAAACTCATTAGTTATATAAAGCAGAGGCAGCAAAACCGAGCACGCTGGGTTGGTGCCATCATAAATAGCAATATACCACTTACGTTTATAGCAGGCGCAGAAGACCCAATCTCTGGTAAGCATATGATTGAGCATTATAAAAAGCTTATTCCCAATGCGCGCGTACAAGAGTTTGTAGAGCTTGGGCATTATCCGCAAGTAGAAAATCCAGATGCAATTACGCAGGCTTATTTGAATTTTAGATATTGCCAATAAAAACGCGACTACTAAATTAAGTGCCGCGTTTATAAATTTTAGAACTCTGAGTATTTAGGCTTTGAACCTTAATATTTTTGCTTTGGCGCTTTTAATTGTTTTTCAAATTCATCTGAAAACAATATCGTGCCATCATCTTCCTCTGTAGGGAAGGCAGCAATAAGTAAGTCATCTTCCTCAAGACCCGGTGTCCAGCGACTAAACCAGTCAGCAAGTGGGATTGCTTTAGCGCTGCAGCCAGCCCATTCGCCAGTTGCCCATGCTTCTGCAAATTCGCGAGTTGGCCAAACTGGCACACAGTCGTCATCTTCGTTGGCAAGCATAACGCAGCCATCATCATCGTTTAAAATCCATACTTGCTTGAACTGTTGTACGGTTTCGAACATATAGGCTAGGCGTTTTTTTGCTCCAAGTCCTAAAATTACTGCGTGTTCTTCACTTAAATTTGGCGTTGTCATAATTAGCTCACTCTTAATTACTATTGATATTAGGGCGTGTTGACCTTTGTGGATTGAAATTTGTTCAATCTAGGGGCGATTAAATCGCGGCGCGAGGTTTGTAACCTAGTGGGCTAAGTAAAAACCGAGCAACAAAGAGTTAATCGTCCCTAGAAAGAACCCTTTGGGCAGCGCATGTTTGGTCTTTATGCTGCGTTATCGCCTATTTATGGGGAATAACCACACTACATAGGCTCTGCCCTGCCTAAAAACCAAACATACTGCTGCAAATTCACCCACCAAAGATCAACACGCCCTAGTATATCTAAATTATATGCACACAAGTATATCGAGTTATATGACAGAGTGTTGAAAAGTTGCTATTTAATTTCAGCAATGCAGATCTAATTTGTAGATTGATCAGTATAATTTCTCACTAATTTGAGCGATCATTCAAAAATAAGCTTGAATGTTTGTAAAAAGGCCACATTGTAGTAAGCATATACTTAATGAAGGATTGAAAAATGACAACTGATCTACTTGCTCCGTTTAAATTAAATAACACGATTGAGCTTAAAAACCGCGTACTTATGGCGCCATTAACGCGTTGTATGGCTGACGATAACTTAGTGCCAACACAAGATATGGTTGAATATTATGCTCGCCGTGCCGAAACCGGTTTAATTATTAGTGAAGCAACTATTATTCGTCCAGATGGACAAGGTTACCCAAATACTCCGGGTTTATTTAGCAGTGAGCAAATTCAAGGTTGGAAAAAAGTAACTGACGCAGTGCACGCTAATGGCGGCAAAATGTTTGCACAGCTTTGGCATGTTGGCCGTGTTGCACACCCTCACTTTTTTGATGGCGATGTACTTGCTCCATCGGCAATTGGCGTTGAAGGCTCTGTACCACGTATGCGTGAGCTTACATACATCACACCAAAAGCAGCCACTACTGATGATATTAAAAGTCTAGTTGCTGATTTCGCAAAAGCTGCTGAAAACGCAATTGAAGCAGGCTTTGATGGGGTAGAGATTCACGGTGCTAACGGTTATTTAGTGGACCAATTTTTACATTACGCTGCAAATACACGCAGCGACGAATATGGTCAAACGCCTGAAAACATGTCGCGTTTTGCACTAGAAGTAACCGATGCGGTTATTGCTGCTGTAGGCAGTGATCGTACTGCACTTAGATTAACACCGGGTGCTTACTTTAATATGAGCGAAGATAGTCGCGATAAAGCGGTATTTGATTACTTATTAACAGAACTTGAAAGCAGAGAATTAGCGTACTTACACGGCGGTATTTTTGACGATAGCATGCGCTTTGACTCGCTTGAAGGCAAAAGCATCTCTGAATTTTTACGTGCAGGCTACAAAGGTACATTAGTAGGTGTGGGTAGTTATAGTTTTGAGTCAGCAAAAGAGGCTATTAACGATGCTAAGTTTGACTTAATCGCTATTGGTCGCCCACTTATTGCAAACCCAGATTACATTAGCAAAATTGCAAACGGTGAAGAGTTAGTACCATACAGCGATGAAATGCTTGCACAATTGAAATAAATTACTATTTGTAATAAGTTCTAGAAAATAATTAAGACACCCAAAGTTAAACCTTTGGGTGTCTTTTTTTGTATATATTCCCGCCATAAATCTTCCATATTTGTTTAATTTTTATGTAAATAAAGTTCATCCTCGTTGTCATATTTAAAATTCATACTGTCCGCGTTTTCATATTTCATAATTAAAATCAAACGGGACAACAATGTACGCTTTAAAAAACAAATCGCTTTTGAGCATGGCAATTGCCATGGCTGTATCAACATCTAGTTATGCTAACGACAACACCATAGAAGAAGTAACCGTGGTTGCTAAACCAACGAGCTACGCTAATAATGTTATTGAGCCTGCAATGCTTGAGCAACAAAGTTCGGTATCGAGCATATTATCGGTTATTGATAATTTACCGGGTATTAGCATAAATGAAGGTGATGCATTTGGTGGCGACGATTGGTCTACTACAATCACCATGCGTGGTTTTAGTATTGATGGAAACCAACAACAATTAGGTATGACCGTTGATGGCATTCCCAATGGTGGCTCTAATTATGGCGGTGGTGCTAAAGCTAACCGTTACCTAGATAGCGAAAACCTTGCAACGGTTGAAGTAGGTCAAGGTACGTCTGATATTAAGTCGGCTTCACTTGAAGCACTAGGCGGGACATTTAACTTTGTAAGTAAAGACCCAAGCCTTGAAAAAGGCACTACCTTTGCTTATACATCAGGCAGCCACGATGCCACGCGTTATTACTTTAAACACGAAACAGGCACTGTTTTTAATAACACACAAGCGTACGTAAGTTACTCGCAAACAGATACAAGCCGCTGGATTGGCTCAGGCAGTAATGGGGGTAAAGACAATCAACATGCTGAGGTTAAGTTTGTATCTAATTTTGACGACTTAACACTTACCGGGCGTTTATCTTACGACGATGTAAGCGAGACGAATTATAACAGCGTAAGCCTTGAGCAGTTTGAACAAACACCCGATTGGGATCAGCTAACATGGAATTGGACAGGAGTTCCGCATTTTGACCAAATGTTTGCAGAAGGTTGGGGAACGCTTCGTGAAAATACCTTAGGCTATTTAAAATTTGAATACGCGATTTCGCCAACTTCATTATTAACCGTTAGTCCTTATTATCATAAAAATTCAGGTCGCGGCGATTGGATCCCACCTTATTTAACAACGCCTGTTGATGAAAATGGCGAACCAACAACACAGGGCGGCACTAATGCAGGCTCTTATGGTTTTGCTGATAGTGAGGGCAACCCGCTTGCACCAAATGCCGATTGTACGCAAAGTTTGAGCTGGCCATGGGAGTCGGGTCCTGGTTTAAATCCTGCGTGTTACGATGCAACAGCAACGCCGGTTATGTCTTACCGCCATACGCATTACAACAAAGATCGCTTAGGTGTAACGGCAAATTACCAAGCTACATTTGGTGATCACGATATAGAAGCGGGCTTTTGGTATGAGCAAAGCGAACGTGACGAGTCGCGTGATTGGCACAAAGTAATTGACGCGCGTATTTATCATCACTTTGATAGCACGCCTTACTGGACACAATACAAAAACACCTTTGATACCGATACATTCAAATGGTACCTACAAGAC
Source organism: Pseudoalteromonas sp. SWYJZ19 (assembly GCF_015864375.1). Taxonomy (NCBI): domain Bacteria; kingdom Pseudomonadati; phylum Pseudomonadota; class Gammaproteobacteria; order Alteromonadales; family Pseudoalteromonadaceae; genus Pseudoalteromonas; species Pseudoalteromonas sp. SWYJZ19. The sequence continues at coordinate 75,101 of NZ_JADYXI010000014.1, read as the reverse complement.
TCGATTAATTTTGGTGACTTAACATTAAATATTGGTGCAAAACAGTATTTAGTTGAATTACAAAAGTACGACCACTTTGCTAACGAAAGATCAGATAAAGTAGATAGCGACTCAGACGTTTTATTTAGCGGTGGCGTATTGTATCAGCTAAATAACAGCACAGAATTATTTGCCAGTTACAGCGAGAATTTTTCAGCAATAAAAGACGGTGTACTTGAGCGAGACAGTTCAACACTTACAAACATAGAGCCAGAAACTGCCGACAACATCGACTTTGGTGTACGTTACCAAGCCGACAGATTAACTCTTACAGCAACGGCTTACAGTGTTAAGTTTGATAACCGCATTACCTTTATTGCCCCTGGTAGTGGCACAGACGGTATTGATTACACGATTGGTACAAATGGCTCGTACGTAAATGTAGGGGGTATTGACTCAAATGGGCTCGAGCTTGCAGCAAGCTATATGCTAACACCAAGCTGGAGCGTGTACTCGTCGTATACTAATAGCAGTTCTGAGTATTCATCCGATGATCCAAATGCATACGATTCACAGGGTGTAATATTAAAAGATGAAAGTGGTAATGAGGTCGCACCAAGCTTTAGAAAAGGCGACAGCATAATAGATTCATCAGAAGATTTATTTGTGGTATCTACCGATTACTTTAGCGATGGCTTTCGTGTTGGTTTATCGGCTAAATACACCGGCGAGCGTTTAGGTGCATGGCAAGACGAAGACACTCGCACGCGTAATAAAGTAGACGGCTACACCGTACTTGATTTTAATACAGGTTATTCAACTGACGTAGATGCAGGCCCGTTTAAAGCCATTGACGTATCGTTTGTTGTTTATAATGTTACTGACAAAAGCTACTTAGCAGGTGGTACCGGTAACGGCTCTACTTATTACATTGGTGCGCCTCGCACTGCGGCAGTTACATTGACCGCTGACTTTTAATTAGGTTTTAGTAATTGAATTAAAATATAGCCCATCATTGATGGGCTTTATTATATGAAAGGGCGCAAACGCGATGAAAACAATTATAAAAGTAACACTATTTAGCTTAAGTGTATTAGCGAGCAGCTTTGCAACAGCAGCGCAAAATGTAGTGCTGGTAACGCTTGACGGGGTACGCTGGCAAGAAGTATTTAATGGGGCTGATAATAGCTTAATTAATAATACTGATTTTGTTAAAAAGCCTGAGCAATTAAAGACCCAATTTTGGGCAAAAACAGCAAATGAGCGCCAGCAATTACTTATGCCTTTTTTAACGAAAGTAGTGGCTAAAAAAGGGATTATAATTGGCGATAGAGCTAACGGCTCTACTATGTCGGTAAGTAACCAGTGGTATTTTTCATACCCTGGTTATAACGAAATACTCACTGGTGAAGTTGACGAAAATATAAATAGTAATAACAAAGTGCTCAACCCAAATAAAACTATTTTAGAGCGTTTAGATAAGTTACCTGAGTTTAAAGATAACACAGCCCTATTTGGCAGTTGGGATGTATTCCCATACATTGTAAATACTAAGCGCAGTAACGTGTATGTAAATGCAGGTTTTATGTCAATTGAAGAGAATTTATTCACTGATGCGCCACTGTTAAATGCGCTACAAAATGAAATTCCCAGTCCTTGGTATAACGTACGACTAGATAGTTTTACATATCGCTTTGCTAAAGCGTATATGTTGGCTAAAAAGCCTAAGTTGTTGGTGATAAGTTTAGGCGAAACCGATGACTTTGCGCATGATGGTCATTACGATCAATACCTTAAATCGGCAAGGCAAAGTGACGCCTTTATAAAAGACTTATGGGCAACCATTCAAACTACAGCGGGTTATAAAAATAACACCACACTAATTATTACTACTGATCACGGCCGTGGCAATAATGCCAATGATTGGCAACATCACAGCTCTAAACGTGCACTTGCTGAACTAGAGTTAGGTGAAAATACCTACCCAGAAGGAATTGTCGGCTCTGAACATATTTGGCTTGCAGCCCTTGGCCCCGCAATAAAAGGACGTGGCTTAATTAAAACTAAAAATGAGCTTAAACAAGCGCAAATAGCGGCGACCGTTTTAAAGGCTCTTGGGCAGAACCCAAATGAAATAAATTCAAATATGGCGCCTGCTATTAGCGAGATTTTAAAATGAAGAATCTATTAAAACCATTAACCCTATCTGCCTTGGTGTTGAGTTTGGTTATTAGCGCGAGTGTTAATGCCGCGCCATCTAAAATCCTATTTGGTTCGTGTGGGCATCAAGATAAAACATACCCATATTTAATGCAATTAACAAAGAGCAGGGGGATTTGTTTATATTTTTGGGTGACAATATTTACGGCGATACCAACGATATGGATATACTTGCCGATAAATACCAACTTTTAGGGGCAAAGGCGGGTTTTAAAATCTTGAAAGAGCAAACGCCTATTATTGCTATGTGGGATGACCACGATTATGGCCAAAACGATGCAGGTAAAGAGTATCCGCATAAAGAGCAATCACGCCAAATTATGCTTAATTTTTGGGATGAACCTGTAAACTCAGCGCGTCGCACTCGTCCTGATGGAATTTATACCTCGTACATGTATGGTGAAAATGAGCAAACCATACAAGTAATAATGCCTGATTTACGTTGGAACCGTGATGCGCTAAACCATGTAGGTGAGCTTGAATACTACACTAAGCGTAAGTTAAATAACCAAGGCCCGTATAGTCCTAGTGAAGTGAAGGGCGCATCAATGCTAGGTGAAGCCCAGTGGCAATGGCTTGAACAAGAGCTTAAAAAGCCTGCTGCAATAAAATTGATTGCCTCAAGCTTACAGCTTTTACCCGATTTTACAGGTTGGGAGTCATGGGCAAACTTTCCTGAAGATAGAAACCGTTTATTTGCATTGATTAAAAAGCATAAGGTAAATGGGGTAGTGATCATCAGCGGCGATACGCACTGGGGTGAAATATCAAAGTATCAGCAAAACCTTGATTACCCATTAATTGAGATGACCAGCTCTGGCTTAACTGAAAAGTGGAAAGATGTAAGCCCTAACAAACACCGAGTAGGGAATTTTACTCATAACGTAAATTATGGTGATTTAAGCATAGACTGGCAGCAAATTGACCCCACTATTTCACTTAAATTAAAAGGCATTGATGGCGAAGTAATAATGCAAAGTGATTTTAGTTTATCAAGTATTAGCCCTTATAAATAAACTCACTACTACGCACAGTATATAAAATAGATGCTGTGCGTATAAAATCTGTAAGTTAGTTCTTAACTCTCTGATTTATTAAAGCCAATTACCCGTTTGCGCTACCCCTAATATTGAAAATATCTTACACTGGTTTTATCTCAAGCAAGGTCAGTGTTATATGCTAAATATTATTCAATCAAACCGGATGGAAGCCCTGCAAGCGCAGTTCCACCAGCTGTTAAAAGTAAACCCATTGCAAAGCCCGTTCGACAAAGAAGTAGTGCTAGTGCAATCGCCGGGTATGTCGCAGTGGTTAAAAATAGGTTTGAGCGAAAACTTAGGGGTTGCGGCGCAGGTAGATTTTCCGCTGCCGTCGAGCTTTATTTGGCAGTTGTATCAGCAATTACTGCCAAATGTCCCTAAAGAGTCGGCATTTAATAAGCCCAACCTTGCTTGGAAGCTGTTTGCCATTTTACCCATCTGTATTGATGAGCCGCTATATTTACCGCTAAAAACCTATTTAGAGGGCGATATTGACGGGCAAAAAACCTTTGCGTTATGCGAAAAAATAGCCGATGTGTACGACCAATATTTAATGTACCGACCGCACTGGATAGCCACATGGGATAGCGGCAAAGATGAGCTTGATGACGTAGATGTAACCATTGCTCCATGGCAGCCTGACTTATGGCGACGCATTGTAAAACTAAGCCAAGAACTTGGGCAAAGCCAATTTCATCGCGCTAATATGCAAGGGCAGTTACTTGCAGCACTTGAGACTATGGACAATAGCATACTGCCACAACGCATTAGCTTATTTGGTATATCGGCGATTGCCAGCTCCCAGCTAGACGTATTTGAAGCGCTGAGTAAAAAAACCGAGGTTATATTATTCTTTTTTAACCCGAGTGAACATTACTGGGGCGATATTATAGATGAAAAAACAGCAGCTAAAATAAGCGCTAAATACGCCAAAATGCCGCTGGTGGAAGCGCAACAAACAAAACAAACCAATCCAGATGAAGAATACTACTTTATAGGTAATCCGTTGTTATCGTCGTGGGGTAAATTAGGTCGCGACTACTTTGAACAACTTGTACAGCTAGATGCCCGTTGGATTGATGGCTTTATTGATGTGTTTGACGACACCTTACTAGGGCAAGTACAAAGCGAGATTTATCAGCTTGCGTTTAAAGGTGAATCGCTGACCGATAACAAAGAGTGGTTTATAAACGACGAAGGTAAATTACCAATCAGCGCAACCGACACCAGCATTACGCTAAGCGATTGCCATACTCCGCTCAGAGAAGTTGAGCGCTTGCACGACTACTTACTTAACTTATTTAATCAAAACCCAGCGCTTACCCCCAAAGACATAATCGTCATGATGCCCGATGTAGGCACTTACAGCCCTTACATTGAAGCCGTATTTGGCGGAGCACAAGGCAGCCGCTTTATTCCTTACGCATTGGCCGATTTAGCCATAGAGCAAGAAAAGCCCGTCCTTAGCTCATTTGCGAGTTTAGCTAACTTACCGTTTTCGCGCTTTGGTGTGTCGGATATTCTTGATTTATTACAAGTGACGCAAATAGCCGAAAAATTTGGGCTTGAAGCGCACGAATACGAGCAAATTCAATACTGGCTTGAACGTGTTGGGGTTAAATGGGGTATAAACGCAGCGCATAAAAGAAGCTTTGATTTGCCCGCTATCGATTTAAATACCTGGCAACATGGGCTTAACCGTTTACTGCTTGGTATTGCTATGCGCGACGAACAATGCCCGTTTAACGGTATTTACAGCGCTGATGAAGTAGAAGGCATGGCGCTTGATACACTCAACAAGCTCGTGCACTTTATTGATGTACTGCAAAGCTTTAAAGAGCAGCTAACGCCCGATGACACGCTCACTAATAAAGCGCATATTTTAAGCGAGCTATTAAACGCCATATACGAAAGTGAAAGCGACGACAGCTGGGATTTATTAGTACTTCAAAACGTGCTCGAAGAGTTACAAAAACACCACGAAAACGGCGATTACAGTAAAGTGGTTTCGCAGCGTATTGTTAGTTACTTAGTTAAACAAGGCATTCAAGAAAAAGGCGTAGGGCAGCGGTTTTTGGTTGGGCAAGTAAACTTTTGTACGCTTATGCCCATGCGCGCCGTACCATTTAAAGTGGTATGCATGCTGGGCTTAAACGATGCCGACTACCCGCGTAACGTACAACCCATTGGTTTTGACTTAGTGCCTTATTCTAAAAAGCAAAAAGGTGACCGATCACGTAAATTAGACGACCGCTACTTATTTTTAGAAGCGCTACTGAGTGCCCGCGACAACTTATACATGAGTTACATTGGTCGCTCGTGTTTTGATAACCAACCGCGCATGCCATCAACGCTTGTAAGTGAGCTTTTAGAGTATATTGGCCGTAGTTTTGTATTAAACGAAAAGAGTGAAAAAACGCTGCCCGCATGTCTAATCAATCAGCAGCATTTACAGCCCTTTAATAGCCATTATTATTTAGCCGATGAGCAAGCTAATACTGTGCTGAGTAACCACAGTTACAACCCAATTTGGCTGCCAAGTGAGTCAATTAAACCAGAGCCAGTTATTGCACTTGATGTGACTGTGCCAGAGCAGCTAGATCTTGATGTGTTTATTAGAAGTGTGTGCAGCGCACAAGAGAGCTTTTATCAACAAACATTAGGTTTACGCCTGCCACAATTTAACGAAGTAGCAAAAGACGAAGAGCCATTTAGTTTAGATGCGCTGCGCCGTTATTTTTACCTTGATGAAATACTTAAAGCCAATATAAACGAGCAACCACTAAGTACCGAACAAATACTGCAGCGAGGTGAGTTACCTCAAGCCAATGTCGGCAGCCTCATATTTGAGAGTATGGAGCACCGAGTTGACGCGCTTGCAGGGCAAGTAAAAGAGCACATTAAAGGCGGGAAAAGTGAGCCAATAGAAGTTTTGCTTACAATTGAAGGCACTAAAATAGAGGGATGGCTCAATCATGTTTATTTGCAAAAACAAGTGTTTTATCGCAGCGCGAGTATTAAAGCGAAAGATTTAATTAAAGGCTTTATTTATCACCTTGCAGCGCAAAGTATGGAGCATCACGTAGAAACATTGTTACTTGGGCTTGATAAGCAAATTACCTTTGCGCCCATAAGCAAAGCCGATGCCGATGCACTATTAGCCGATTGGTTTGAGTTATACAAAGCGCTGCGCGCAGAGCCTGTGCCGTTTTTTCCGGTAAGTGGTTATGAGTACGTTAAAAGCGGCGGCGATATAACAAAAGCAATGAGCAAATTTAGCCCGCAATACATAGGGCGAGGCGAGGGCGAAAATCCGTATATTCGCTTAACGGTGCAATCGCTAAACGACTGCCAAGAAGAATTTATAAAATGGAGTGATAAATTGCTCACGCCTTTATTTGAACATGCAAAGGAGAGTGACCATGCAAGCACTTAATCCTCTTACTATGCCGCTCATTGGTCAAAGTTTAATAGAAGCCAGTGCGGGTACCGGCAAAACTTATACAATTACGGGGCTGTATTTACGTTACTTACTAGGCATGCAAATAGAAGGTGAGTTAAATACGCCGCTCAGTGTTGAGCAAATTTTGGTAGTAACCTTTACCGACGCTGCCACCCAAGAAATTAAAGACCGCGTACGCAGCCGAATTATTGCTGCACGCGACGCACTGCTTGGGCAAGACCCAAATGACGAACTCATTGAAGGCGTAATTGCCAAAATTGACGATAAACACCGCGCCTTTGATTTACTCGATGCGGCTGCTAAATCAATGGACGAAGCCGCTATTTTTACCATTCATGGCTTTTGTCAGCGGATGCTAAAACAACATGCGTTTGAGTCGGGTGTGGCGTTTAATCTCGAATTTATTTTAGATGAGCGCGACATACTGCTCGAAACTATTAAAGATTTTTGGCGTGCGTTTGTATACCCACTTAATAAAGAACGCACCGATGCTATTTTAGATGTATTTGCCGCACCAGAGTCTTTATTCGCTCAAGTGGCGAGCATTTTAAACAAAGCTAATGCGCACATTACACCACAAATAAATTTAGATGATGTATGGAAAGCGCGTGACGAATACGTAACCCGTGTGCCTGCATTTAAAAAAGCGGTGTTAGAGCAAGAGTTTATCGGTGCTATTAAAAGCTCGGGTTTAAGCGGGTCTAAAACGCCAGCACGAAAAGGCAGCCTTAGTGCGCTTGAGGCATTTTGTTTAGGCGGCGATTTGTTTTTTGAATTTGGCACTAACAAGTATTCGTTTGAAGTATGGAGTACAGAAAACCTAAGCGATGCAGGCAATTATAAAAAAAATCAGCCATTATTTGTGCATCCATTACTGAGTCAGTTTGACGAGCTTGCCGCACTTAATAACACCATAAACCAAGGGCTCAAAATAGCGGTTGTACAACATGCAGCACGCTGGGTAAAAGCCGCAATAGTTAAGCGTAAACAAGAGCAAAGCGTTATCACCCCAGATGACTTATTGACTAATTTACACAGTGCGCTTAATAACGAGCAAGGCGACGTACTAGCGCAAAAAATTGCGCAGTTGTTTCCGGTTGCCATGATTGATGAATTCCAAGATACCGATCCGATTCAGTACGGTATTTTTAGTAAAATTTATGGGCAACAAAATACCACGCTTGCCATGATAGGCGACCCTAAACAGGCTATTTATGGCTTTAGGGGCGCAGATATTTTTACGTACATTGGCGCAAAAGAGGCAGTGCAGACTGATCAGCAATTTACGCTGGGGACTAACTTTCGCTCAAGCACCGATATAGTCAATAGCGTTAATAGTTTATTTGGCAAACACGCTAACAGCTTTATTTATAACGACGCCATACCCTTTAACGCAGTAGCTGCTAAAGGCAAAAAAGCGGATGACTCTTTTTTAATTGATGGCAAACCCGCTACCGCATTCGAATTTAATGTATTTGTAGATGAAGCCGCCGATGAAAAGAACAAACCAACTAACAAAGGTGTAGGGCAAGCGCATTTAGCCACTCACTTTGCTAATAAAATAGTAACTTTGCTTGAAAAAGCTAAACAGGGGGACGCGTGCATTGGCAGTAACCCTGTAAGCGCTGCCGATATTTGTATATTAGTGCGCGACCGTGTTGAAGCGCAAATAATGAAAAAAGCGCTTAGCGAAGCCAAAATTTCCAGCGTGTACTTATCGCGCGAGAGCGTTTTTAGCCAAGAGCTTAGCCATCACCTACTTAACTTTTTAACGGCGCTGCATGGTCAATATGACGAGTCACTGCTGCGCGGTGTTTTAGCTGGTCCATTATTTTGTTTAAGTTATAACGAAATACACGCACTCGCCGATGATGAAAATAAATGGCAAGACTACTTAAACTTTTTTGCACAACTTAGCCACATTTGGAACAAGCAAGGCGCTATGGCAATGCTTGAGCGCTTAATGAGCCATAACCAGCTTAGCGCTAAATGGCAAGGATTGGGATATAACGTTGAGCGTTGGCTGACGGACTTTAGGCATTTGGGCGAAATACTTCAGCAAAAACAAATAGAGCTTGAAGGCACGCTGCGTTTACTGCGATGGTTTGCACAAAAGGTAAGCCAACAAGATGGCGAAACAGTACAAGTGCGCCTAGAAAGTGACGCCAACTTAGTAAAAATTGTCACTATGCATGCCTCAAAGGGGCTTGAATACCCACTGGTATTTATGCCGTTTGCTAGTGGCTATCGCGAAACAAAAGAAGCGCTTTATCACAATAACGGCAAGCTAGTTTACGATTTAAGTAAAGACGAAGATGCACTGCAAAAAGCAGAGCAAGAGCGCTTAGCTGAAGATTTACGCCTGCTGTATGTAGCACTTACTCGCGCTGTGCATTTTTGTGCGCTTGGTGTTTATAACATTGGGCAAGGGCAAAGTAGCCGCTTAGCAATGCAAAGTAGTGCACTAGGGCATGTTTTATTTGCAGGGCTTGAGCTTGCCAGTAGCCAAACATGGCGCACGCATTTAAGTGAGTTTTGCGACGCTAATAGCGCGATGAGCTATCAGCAATTTACCTCGCAAACGTTATTAGAGCAAGGCACGCTTTGTTTTAGTAATAGTGAAATTGCGCAGCAAACATTAAGTGTCAATAGAGTAACGGCAAATATTGAGCGTAACTGGCGAGCAACCAGCTTTAGTGCGTTAAGCTTTAAAAAGCATAGCGACCAATTAGCCCCAGGGCGAAGTGATGAAGATCACGAAAAAGACGAGTTTGCAGTGCAAGAGGATGAACTGCCATCACCTTATAGTTTTCCTAAAGGGCCAAAGCCGGGTAGCTGTTTACACGAAATATTTGAACAAATAGATTTTATTAGCCCAATAGTTCACCCAACTAATTCCGAGCAAAACTTATCTGAGGTAGTTAAGCGCAGCCTTGAAAAATACCACATAGGTGAGCAATGGCGAGAAGTGGCTGAAAAATGGGTGCTTGATGTTCTTGCGTGCCCCCTAGATAAAAGCTCTCTAGAAAACAGCCTTCTTTCATTGGGTGTGCTTACACCCAATGATTGCCTAGTCGAAATGGAATTTAATTTACCACTTGAGAGCTTAAGTGCACCTAAGCTAAACGAAATGCTGGTGAAACATTTTGGCTTTACGCAAAGTAAGCTTGAATTTTCACAAGTAAAAGGCTTGTTAAAAGGCTTCGTCGATTTAATATTTTGCTACCAAGGTAAATATTATATTTTAGATTATAAGTCTAATTATTTAGGCAGTACGCCAGCTGATTACGAAGGCGATATGCTTGAGCAAGCGATGAGCAGTCATCAGTATCATTTACAGTATTTAATCTACACGGTAGCGCTGCATCGTTTATTAAAACAACGTATAGCTGATTACTCGATAGAAACCCATTTAGGCGGCGTGTATTACACGTTTTTACGTGGAATGCCGACAGGGCAAGGCGTGTACTTTAAAAAGCTAACTGAAGAACAAGTGATTATTTTAGATGGCTTATTTAGCCAAGGAGCTATGCTATGAGCGATTTAAATGAGCAACCTGGCTTGTTTGACGATATAGACGAGACACTTAATAATGAAGCCGCAGAGCCTCTTACTTCAAAAAATGTAGCACAAGATGCCCCATTAGAGGATATTGTGTTAAATAATACGATTACCGAAGTCCCGTTACTTGAGTATTTATTAGCGCAAAACCGACTGCGTGTAGTTGATGTGAAGCTCGCTGAATTACTGTGTGCTAATGACATTGAGAAAACTCACAATGAACTGTTTTATATTATTTTATTGCTGTGCTTATCGCAGCAAAGCCAGCATAGCTGCCTAACCTTAAGTGAAGTTGATTGGAGTAATCCTTTTAATTTGCGCAAAAGCGACTTTAATAAACTCGATGGCAATGTACCCAGTACGCTAAGCCCGTTTAGTGATGACTTTAACGTACATACGGCGCTTAATTATTTACAAAGCCATGAAAGCGTGGGCGAAAATAAACCACTGCAGCTGTTTAACGAGCGACTTTATTTTGCGCGCCTTGCCGGTTATGAGCAAACACTCGCGGATAGACTATTAAGCATGAGCGAGCGAAAGCTCAATATTAATAATGAAGTATTGGCTGAACTTTTAAATACCTATTTTCCTGCTGATTCAACAATTGAAACTGATTGGCAAAAAGTGGCGTGTGCGATTGCGGCCACCAAAGGCTTTAGTGTGATCACGGGTGGCCCAGGTACAGGTAAAACTACCACAGTGACTAAGTTGCTGGCTATTTTGCAGTCGCTTTATAAAACCGCGCCCCTTAGTATTAAGCTGGTGGCCCCTACAGGTAAAGCCGCTGCACGTTTAAGTGAGTCTATTTTGGGCGCTAAAAATAAGCTCACAACGATTCCTGATGATATAAAAGCGCTGATCCCGCAAAGCGCTCAAACGATTCATCGCTTATTGGGCGTAAAACCGTTTACTAATAAATTTAGACATAACAAAAGTAATCCGCTGCATTTAGATGTACTAATTATTGATGAAGCCAGTATGGTCGATTTATCGCTGATGGCTAAATTAATAGAAGCACTTCCTGCGCACGCGCGATTAATACTCCTAGGTGATAAAGATCAGCTTGCCTCGGTAGATACCGGCAGCGTAATGAGCGATTTATGCCAAGGTTTAACACTTGGGCAAACGCCAAGCTACTCGCAAGCACGTTGTGATGAGCTAAATAGTTTATGTTTTAATAATAAACCTAAACTCGTATCGCAAAGCGTGAGTGAATTTAAACTTGCAGATTGCATTGCCTTTTTACAGCACAGTTATCGATTTGACGCACAAAGCGGTATTGGTCAACTAGCACTTGCGGTAAACACCAATAACACCGGTATTTTAAATTACGTAGAGCAAGAAAGTAGTGAAGGGCGTTTTAACGATGTAATTTTAGATTACGACTTTGTAGCAAAACCGATTGAAAAGCTCGTTAAAAGTGCAGCAAGTCATTATGCAAAATACCTTAACTTAATAGCCCAAGGTGCAGATGTTGCAAAGGTGCATACTGCTTTTGCTAGTTATCAGCTTTTAGCTGCAGTGCGAGAGGGCGATTACGGCGTTAATAGCTTAAATCAACGAATAGAGCGCGTGTTGCAACAGCAAGGTTTAATTACCGTAAGTCCTAATACTCACCACTACACGGGTATGCCTATTATGGTGAGCCAAAACGATTATCAACTTAAGTTATTTAACGGTGATATTGGTATTTTAATGCCCGATGAAAGTAATCAGCTCAAAGCCATATTTATTGACGAGCAAGGTAATCAACGAGCATTTTCGCCAGCACGACTCCCTGCACACGATAAAGTATATGTAATGACTATTCATAAATCACAAGGCTCAGAGTTTAGCTACACAGCCATGGTACTGCCACCGCTAAAACAAGCGCGCATGGGTATTAACAGGCAATTAGTGTATACGGGAATAACCCGCGCTAAAAATAAGTTTGAGCTGGTGGCTGACAAAAAAGTGCTGCAATTAGCAATGAATAAAAGCGTATCGAGAGCGTCTGGATTGTATGAAAGATTAAAGTTTGAGAATTAAAGGTTCTGCTGGGACATAGAAGTTATTTTATTGATGTATCCACATATTTGCAGATACCAGTGTTTATGTATTGGCTATTTTAAAACTTTCTGAATCTAGTAATTAAAGCTCTTATTATTTATCGCGTTATAAATAATATCTTCTATAATAAAATTAATTTCATTTCATATCGAATGTATTAGTAGGGATATTAATGTTTTTTTCTAAAAATAAACAAAACGAAATAGCTTCTCTAAAAGCTGAACTTTACCCATTACAACAAGTATGGGAAGGGCTTTACCGAGAGATGTTAGTACTAAACATTCTTTATGATGGCCGAATTTCGCACGCCAATGATAAGTTTTTAGAAAACCTAGGCTACAGTGAAGATGATCTAACTAATAATTCTTTTGACGATTTTATTACAGATTCGTCTCGTCAATCTTCAGAATTTAAAAGCCTACAGCAAGCTATTAAAAAAGAAGGGCATTGGGGCGGTGCATTGCAAGTTATGCGCAGCGATGGTAAAGCTGAATGGTTACGTTTAATAGTACATCCAGTAAAAGGGGAGCAAGATCAGTTGCTCTATTTTTCTATATTCGGAAGTGTACTTACAAAAACAATTACGGCTTCTCGCGAGCAAAGCGATACTATTAAAGCGATATATCGCTCTATGGCGGTAATTGAATTTGATTTAGAGGGCCATGTCTTAAAAGCAAATGATCAGTTTTTAGCTGCAATGGGTTATCAAGAAAGTGAAATACTAGGTAAACATCACCGTACGTTTTGTGAGGCTTCAGAGTATAACTCCCAAGAGTATCTGCAATTTTGGGCTAAATTAAGAGAAGGTAAGTTTATTGCTGAGCGTTTTAAGCGTGTAGATAAACATGGCAACATTGTTTGGCTAGAAGCGTCATATAACCCAATCTCAAATGACGCGAATGAGCTTTATAAAGTGATGAAGTTTGCAACTGTTATCACTGATCAAGTAAATCAAGAAATTGCGATATCACAAGCTGCCGAAATTGCTTATAGCACCTCAACCCAAACTGATAAAAAAGCAGAGCAAGGCGCGAGCGTTATACAAGATACAGTCGCAGTAATGACTGAGCTGGCTATTAACATGGAGCAAGCTGCAAATGAAATTTCAGCGCTTGATCAGCAGTCGCAACAAATATCGAGTATTGTACAAAGCATTAGTAGTATTGCTGAGCAAACAAATTTATTAGCATTAAATGCCGCAATTGAAGCGGCAAGAGCTGGCGAGCAGGGGCGAGGCTTTGCTGTGGTTGCAGATGAAGTGCGATTGCTTGCATCGCGTACCTCAAAAGCAACAGAAGAAATTGTAGAAGTTGTACAGCGCAACCAATCACAAACCCAAAATACGGTGGCTGTAATAGAAAAAGGTAAAGAGAAGGCAGAGCAAGGCTTGGCGTTATCTAAAGAATCTGGTGAAGTGATGCAAGAGATCCAACAAGGTGCACAAGAAGTTGTAAATGCGATTGGGCAATTTACCAGTGAACTTAAAGCTAACGGTTAGATTAGCTTCGTCCTTATTCTAAAGCGGGCACTTTCAATGGTATCCGCTTTAATCTTACTACCCTCAATATACCCCTTGAAACCCATCTAATAATTTCAAATATAACAACTATACCTCTATTAACTCATTAATCAGTATGAAATAAGTTTCTTCTCTTCCCTAAATGATAATAAGTTGTTGCATTTTTGTTCGTTGTTCCTAATACTAGAGTCTGTTGATCTTTCAAGGTTAAATTTGCAGCAGTCTGTTTGGTATTTAGGCAAGGCAGAGCCTAAGTAGTGTGGTTGTTCCCCATAAATAGGCGATAACGTAGCATTAATGCCAAACAGACGCTGCCCAAAGGGTACTTCCTAGAGGCTATTTACTCTTTGTTGCTCGGGTTTTACTTATTCTTACATGGATGTAAGCCAGTAGAGTAACGCAGGAGCAGTTACCGAGCCCACTAGGTAACAAATCTCGCGCCGTGATTAAATAGCCTCTAGTTTGAACAAATTTTAATCCGCAAAGAACAACAGACCCTAGTGAACACCTAAGCTGACAAGCTTATGTAAACCAACATGAATACCTTAAATGATAATGAAATATTAAGTACACAACATTAAGGAATTGTATGAACAACACAAAGCGCACACACAAATTAATTAAGCCAAGCCACCTAATTGGTGCGGGGTTAGCTATGTTAATGAGCTTTTCTGCAGCGAGTAAAGACTACAAAATTATATTAATTCATGGGTTACAAACTTCGCAAATAACAAATAAGTCGGGTAGTGATGTAATCAATGATGGTGAAACATATTGGCAATCGTACTGGAATAATCGTGCAGATGAGCGAATTGATTGGCCTGCTTATGAACGTATTGAAGGTAAAATTGCTACCGATTGGGTGTGGCCAAAGCTAAAGCAAATTTCACGCTCTAATTTATGCAGTGATGGCTGTGTATTTGTAACACATTCAACAGGAGACTTAGTTGCACGCCATATTATTGATAATCAAGAAAACTGGTTAGAAAACGAAGGCTTAGAGCCGCTTAATATTGTTGCTACGTTTGATTTAGCAGGCGCGGGTGGTGGAAGTAAGCTGGCTGACGTAGCTGTTAGTGCTTTAACTGGCGCATCATGGAACTTTGCGGTCGATGCTGCACTCAAATGGTGGCTAGGAAGTGATGTAACCGAAGCTGTTGGTGTATTACACGATTTAAAAGTAAACAATGCACGTAAAATTTCACCATTCCCAGATGCACGTACGCCACGTTTACGCTTTGTTGCCGATGGAAATGCATATTTGGGTTTAACGGGTGGTTTTTTAAAAGGCAATGATGATTCGGTTGTTGCATCGCACTCTTCATGTGGTGCCAGTTCGGCTGGCTCGTTTGGAAGTTGTAGCAGCAGTATTGATACAAATGGCCATTTAAAATCGCAAGGTGATGCAGTAAGTAGCTTTATGCCAAACCATTATCCAATGATGATGAGTGACAGTTATAGCCATAACGAAATACATAACGCGCAGCGAAAAGGTAATGTAACAATAGCCATGAATAACGTAAATGTGGAAGGTGACACTGTAGGTTTTAATACGTTTGATAAAACTACAGGTAGTTGGTTTTGGAAAAAACAATATCGTTATATTAAGGATTCAAATAATTTAAGCGCATCAGCACTTATTTATAATGTGATTCCATAACATACAAGGCGTGTAGTTAAAAACTATACGCCTTATAAAAGATTGAAATATAAAAATGAAAAAATTTTATGTCGTTGCTTTAATTATTAGCACTATTTTATTCTCGCTATGGTTTACAGGTAAAAATGATGCTCATAAAGTTGCTGAGCCAATAACACCTCAGGTTAAACACAGTGCGAGCGTAGCTGATTTATCGCCAGTAAAAGTGATCCCTATAGATGTACCTACAGCAAAAAAAACACAATCAAAAAAACAAATCGCGTTTAATGAAGACTTAACAAAAGCAGCGCAGCAAGTGGTTATGCAATATGAAAGTGCACTTAAATTTCCTCCTTATTCTCAGCCATTGAGTCCATTAGATGAAGATCGATTAAAGCCAAATCAATTCTACCCGGTATCGAGCCCTATTGATGAAAGTGGCGATGCTTTAACGTTAAGTCTTAAGCAATATCGTTTTGTATACCCAGAAGAAATAACAATAAAGATAAGCGCTCAAGGGCTTGGAAAAGTGGTCGTTGAGCTTGCAAATACAGATACAAAAGAAGTGTTAAATACCCATACAGGCAATGCGCGTGACGGTGAAGCAATTATAACATTTGAAGAGGATGAAGATTACCCTCGTAGCTTACAAGTGTTTGTAGAGGGTGATGTTGCCGGTAAAAAAGTTCCCGTAGTTGCACAAATTCAATATATGCCGCCTAGTGCAACTTTAACAGGTTTTGAAACTGCTTATGCACAAAACGAAAACATGATTTTGCCAGCTAACATAGCGGTAGTAAAAAGTGGTTTGTATCGTGTTAGGGCTAATTTATACAGTGGCGATACACCACTTGCTCATTTAGTATCTAAAGAGCGGTTAGCACAAGGAAGCCAAACACTTAATTTGAAAGCCCACTGGTCGGTATTACCACAAGGCATTACAGATATGCGCTTAAGCGACTTTGTTATTGAGAGAATGTCGCCAAGCCCAGGTGAGCGAAACAGCTTTGGGAATAGTGAAATAAGTCATTTTGATATTAACGATTTTTCGTACGATAGCTTGCAGCAATTACCATATCAGGCTAATGCACAAGAAAAGTTAAGTTTGGAATTTTTACAAGGCTTAGCTGAGAGTTAAAAATAGAACGCAATGCTGAATTGGTAAATTTAAGGGGGTTGTACATAAATACAACCCCCTTAAATTTGTTAGCTTAGATTTATAGTAACTACACTTGGCGCTTCTTGTTCATCAAGCTCATTAGCAACAGGCACTTTAGGAATATCTGGTTTATCAAGGGCTATATCGCCACCATCAATTACTTCACCTGTTTGTAAGTTTTTAAAATCAAACAAGTCGGCGTCAGCTAAATGTGAAGGCACTATGTTTTGCATTGCTGTAAAAATGCTTTCAATACGACCTGGGTGCTCCGCATCCCATTTAGCGAGCATTGTTTTTGTATGTTTACGCTGTAAGTTTTCTTGCGAGCCACATAGGTTACACGGAATGATAGGGTAACCTTGTACAAATGCGTATTGGCTTATGTCGCTTTCTTTACAGTATGCAAGTGGGCGAATAACCATATGCTCGCCGTTATCACTCATTAATTTAGCCGGCATACTTTTTAGCTTTCCGCCGTAAAACATATTTAAAAACAATGTTTCAATCATGTCGTCACGGTGATGCCCAAGGGCTATTTTAGTAGCGCCTAGCTCTTTTGCTGTGCGGTATAAAATACCACGACGTAAGCGTGAGCAAAGTGAACACGTTGTTTTACCTTCAGGGATAATATCGGTAACAATACTGTAAGTATCTTCTTCTACAATTTTGTATTCAACATTTAATTTATCAAGATACTGGGGTAAAACATGCTCAGGAAAATCAGGTTGTTTTTGATCAAGATTTACAACAACTAGGTCAAACTTTATAGGTGCTACACGTTTTAAATGTTGAAGCATTTCAAGCATTGTGTAGCTGTCTTTGCCGCCAGAAAGACATACCATTATACGGTCACCCTCTTCAATCATATTGAAGTCCATAACGGCTTGACCAGTTTGGCGACGTAAACGCTTTTGCAGCTTATTTAAGTTAAATTGAGCTTTAGCTTGATCTGAGTGTGACAATTACGCCCCCTAGTAAAACAATACAGCAAAGTTATTTGCTAAAAATAAAGGGGCGTATTATACCCAAACCACCTGAATATGCGAGTTTAGGATGTAATTAAAATTGATTTAAACATGCCTTATTAACACGTAAAAATAACTCGCTTATAACTTGCACATAAAGCTTAAAATTAATCCTTTGCCATAGGGCTCACGTAACCATCGGGTTTGAGTGCCAGTACATCACAGTCTAGGCTATCAATTACATGCTCTGCTGTATTACCTACAAGAGCGGCACTTAAGCCCGTGCGGCCTACAGTACCAATAACAACTAATTCGCTATTTAACCGCTTCGCTACATCAGGGATTACATCCTCTGGCAGGCCTTCTTCAATAAAACATTGCTCTGGGTTTAAATTAAACTCTGCAGCAAGTGCATTGGTTGATTCATGATGATGCTTTTTAACTGATTCGTTATAAAGTCCTGGGTTAAACTCAGGAATTTCGATGGCAATATTAATAGGAGTTGCAGGGTAGGCATTAACTAAATTAAGTTTTGCGTTGGCAAGTTCACATAAATATTGTGCGTCTTTAATAACGCGTTTATTAAGT
This sequence comes from Pseudoalteromonas sp. SWYJZ19, assembly GCF_015864375.1. Lineage (NCBI taxonomy): Bacteria > Pseudomonadati > Pseudomonadota > Gammaproteobacteria > Alteromonadales > Pseudoalteromonadaceae > Pseudoalteromonas > Pseudoalteromonas sp. SWYJZ19. Next base: position 56,919 of record NZ_JADYXI010000014.1, on the reverse strand, counting down.
GCTACATGTTCTTCGTTTTCACTAACCGCATTTACAGCAGCTAAAATATTACCGTTTGCTGGCCATGCCATTTCTTTTACAAATAATACCGGGGCTGGGCATTTGCGTACTAAGTGCCAATCGGTCGGGGTAAAAATAACTGATTTAAGTGCACCATGTTGATGTGTGCCTTTAATTACTAAATCGTACTTTTCATCAATGACAGTATCGATTATGGCTTCGTAAGGACGATTATGCCAAACCACTTGGGTTTCAATATTTATATCTTTGTAAGGGGACACTAAATCGTTTAGCCATAGCTGGCGATCTTTTAGTACGGCATCGCGCATTGCTTCGCGTTCATCGCCAGATAGCATAGTTGTCATTTCGTAAGAGAAGTCGTAAACCGTCATAAAGGCGGTAATACTTGCGCCAGATTTTTTAGCTAAATCTATTGAACGTGCTAAACCGTGTTGATCATCTTTGGTGGGGTCAATAACCGCAATAATGCGTTTAATAGTGTTCATATGCTACTCCATTTACCTAACGGGTGTACATTTAGTGTAACGTAAATATAAAACAGTTAAAGGGGTAGCATATAAATTGTTGTTCTAAATCAAACTATTTAATTTAGCGAGGCTTAACTATCGCCGCTGTTTTAGCCAAGGCATCATTATCTAAAATTGTAATAAATTTACCCTCTACTTTAATTAAGTCAGCTTTTTGAAAACGACTCAATAAACGACTAATGGTTTCTACTGTTAGGCCTAAGTAATTGCCTATTTCACCGCGAGTCATCGTAAATCTAAATTCCTTACGCGAAAAACCACGCTCACCAAAACGCTCCGACAAGTTATAAATAAAACTAGCTAAGCGTTCCTCTGCTGATTTTTTATTGAGTAATAACAGCATTTCTTGATCGTAAGTAATCTCGCTACTCATTAAACGCATTATTTGTTGGCGAAGTTTTGGTAATTTTCCTGATAGTTCATCAAGAGTATCGAATGGGATTTCGCACACCATTGACGTTTCAAGTGCTTGCGAAAAACTGGGATGAGTCATTTTACTTATTGCGTCAAAACCAACTAGGTCGCCCGCTAAATGAAAGCCGGTAATTTGCTCATCACCTCGCTCCGATAACGTGTACGATTTAAATGAACCAGAACGAACCGCATAAATAGCCTGTAAAGGTGCACCTGATTCAAATAGATAGTCGCCTTTATGGAGTGGTTTTTTTCGCTCAATAATTTCGTCAAGCTTGTCCATTTCTTGGCCATTGAGTGAAAATGGCAAACACAATTGACTAATACTGCAGTTATTACAGCTAATAGCACAATTACCTTTAGCGCGACTTTGAGAGAAATCCATAATTTAATCCGTTTAAATTTTTATACACGACTGCAAAATAACCTTAAAGGTTAATAATGCGAATAGATTAATGTACCAGTTTGTCAGTTGCAATAATCAATAAGTAGATACCATACCAAATTATAACACTGCCTAATACAATTCGGGTCCATGGATGGTTAATAATAGTATTTAGTTTTTGCGCGGTAATGCCTAATGTGATCATCGCGGGAAAAGTACCCAAAGCAAAGCAAAGCATAACTAAGGCACCGTCAAGGGCACTTGGGCTGGTCATCGCCCATGTAAGCGCTGAGTATACAAGCCCACAAGGCAGCCATCCCCACAAAGCACCATAACCTAGGGCTTTAAAAGGAGAGTTAATAGGCATTAAATATTTATTTAGTTTAACAATGTGTTGCCACACCAAGGTTTTACCAATTTTCTCTAACCATTGCAAAGTAGGGCCCAAGCGCATTATATACACGCCAACGAGGAGCATAAAAATAGCTGCAATGAACGAAAGTACTAAAGAGAAGGAGGTGTTTTGCCTTGCAAATTGGCTGCTAATACCAGCAACAAGTGCGCCAGCAGCCATATAGCTTAGTGCACGTCCAATATTATAAGCAAATGAATAGGTAAATGTTTTACGTTTGTCACTTGCTAGTTGTAATGAGCTTGCAATACCGCCACACATAGCAATGCAATGACCGCTACCTATTAGCCCCATTAAAAAAGCGCTGGTATAAAGAGGGTCAATCATTACTTTTTTTATGTTGCTCTTTGTCATCTTCAAACAAAATACTATGACCTTGCTTGTTTAAATCCGAAAACTGCTCGCTTTTCACTGCCCAAAAGAAAACACCAATAGCAATAATGACGAATAAAATGGCGATAGGGATCAAAATGTAAATTATGCTCATAACTTTAATAGCCTTAGTGAATTACTAATCACAATAATTGAGCTGGCAGACATGCCAATAACAGCCATCCAAGGAGCAACTAAGCCCAACGCTGCCAGTGGTAATATTGAAGCATTATACAATAAAGACAGCGCAAGATTTTGCTTAATAATACGTCTGGTTTGTTTTGCTACATTAAGTAAGTGACCAATGGAGGCTAAATCGCTATTAAGAAGCACTACATCGGCGCTATTTTTTGATATGTCTGCACCGGTTTCCATAGCAATAGATAAGTGCGCACTAGCAAATACCGGGCTGTCGTTTACACCATCACCTACCATTGCAACGACTTCATTTTGTGAAGACCATTGCTCAACGGCGGTTTGTTTATCTTGTGGAGAACATCCAAATTGCACACTTTCAAGTTTAAGTTGCTTTGATACTTTTTGCCCAGCATCTGACGCGTCACCGGTTAACATGTGACACGTTAAGTTTTGCGATTGAAGTGAGTCTATAAGCTTTTTAGCATCGCTTTTTACTTTATCAACAAAGTAAAAGCGTGCAACAACTTGCTTATTTATATACAAGCTCGCTTGTGCATTCGATTTTTTGCTATTAAACCAACCACTTTTACCAATTGCGTAATGATTAGTTGCATCTTGTGCGCTAATTCCCAGCCCTGGGTGTACTTCAACGTTATTAAGACTGCGGTGAGCTGGCGTAAACTCATCAAATGCACTGGCGATAGGGTGCTCAGAATAACGCTCTAGCATGGCTGCCATATCTAGCACTTGAGCTTTTGTATACTGTTTATCGATTATATCTACTTCATCAAGGCTAAATTTACCTTGCGTAAGTGTGCCTGTTTTATCAAATGCAAATAAAGTAATTTGTGAGAGCGTTTCGAGCACATGCGCTTGTTTTATTAATACGCCTTTGCGGGTAAGCGTTGCCACTGCACATGTGAGCGCGGTAGGTATGGCTAAACTCAGGGCACACGGGCAGGTAGCAACTAAAACCGAAATAGTGATCCAAAATGCATGTTCTGGGTCAATTTGATACCAGCCAATAGCTGTAAGTGAAGCAAATATAAGCAGGCACGCTATAAACCATTGCGCAACTTTATCTGTAATTTCAACCAGTTTAGGGCGCTTGGTTAAAGCGTTATGTTGCAGGCGTATAATTTGGTTTAAAAGCGTATTTTGACCAATTTTATTAATTTTTATTTCAATAACGCCGTCGTGGTTAACGCAACCAGCATAGACATTGTGACCAATAAATTTAGTGACAGGTTGGTGCTCCCCCGTCATCATTGACTCATCAACCGTGGTTTTGCCTTTAATAAGTTCGCCATCGGCAGGAATCGTTTCACCCGCTTTAATAAGTACTACGTCATTAAGTTTTAGTTTTTTAGCCGCAATTATAAGCTCTTCGCCACTTTCGTTAATGGTACGCGCTGTTAATGGCAGTAGTTTTTGTAAGTTGGCAGTAAATTCGCTCGCTTTTAAACGCGCTCTAAATTCAAGATATTTACCTAATAACAGTAAAAAGGTAAACATACACACAGATTCAAAATAGACCTCGCCCACTTGCATAAATGTGGCGTAACAACTTGCACCGAATGCGCCAAAAATAGCCAGTGATACGGGTAAATCCATATTGAGATGTTTTGCTTTTAAGCCATTTATAGCATTGGTCAGAAAGGGCAGTGCGCTGTATAAAACAACGGGAGATGCAAGTATTAAACTTATCCATCTAAAATACTGTTCAAAATTGCTATCCATACCCGAGAACATGCCAAAGTACATGGCAAATGCAAACATCATAACTTGCATGGTCATTAAACCAGCAACACCTAAGCGGCGAATATAGGCTTTGGCAGTTTGTTGTTTTTGCTGAGCTTCAACATCTGATTGAAACGGGTATGCTTTGTAGCCAATTTTAGCTAGGGAAGTAATAACTTCACTCAATGGAGTGTTGGTTTTATCCCATAGGATCATCGCGCGGTTGGTGGATGTATTTACATCAACCCGTTTTACAGTATTTAAGTTTAAAAGTTGTTTTTCGATAAGCCATGCACAAGCAGCGCAGGTTATACCTTCAACGCTCAGTAATACCTCTGAGATATTATCGTTAGTAGCTATAAATTCGTCTTGAATATCTTCGTTGTCATAACTTTTTATAAATGCGAGTTGCTCAGGTACTAGCTGTTCTACTTTACCGGCACGTACGGTGCGGTATTTATAATAATCGGTCATACCTTGATCAACAATATTTTGCGCAACAGCTTGGCAGCCAATGCAACACATTGGCTGAGCTTTATCGTCAATTATAACGTTTGCGTTAAATCCGTTTGGCACACTTTCAAGGCAATGAAAGCAAGAGTTAGACATAGTTATTACTACTTATAATTAGGAGTAACTAAAACGGTTTGTTCAGTTGGTAACGTTATATTTTCTTTCATTTTCCAACTGCCATCTATTGGCTCAATAAATACTGAGTAGGCGCCTTGTGTATACTCATTAAGTAATGCAGTAAATTCCTGATTGGCATTAGGAGTAAGTGTTGCTTCAAAGTCATGCGCTTTAATGGTGCGATGATAAAACGAGAGCTTTAATACATGCACGTTACTGCTGTCGCCTTTTGTAAACTTAAAGCTTACACGGTCGTTGGTTACATTTAATTCGCCATGTAAATAAAGTGCTTTTGCTTTTTCAAACTTAGTCAGTTCTAAGTTTATTGCTTTACCTTTTTTGTAGTAGTCGTCAACAACCATATCTGGACCGTTACCTATTGCCGTAATAAATAAGCTAATACAGCCAATAATGGCAACTAACGGAAAAAAGATTAAAAACCAAGGCCAAAAATTTTTATACCACGGAGTAGGTTGCATAGTGTCTCTAAAATTAGTTTAGGAAGCGTTATTTTATAGGAATTATACGTAAAAGACTAAAAAAAAGCCTCACAGTGGAGGCTTTTTTGATCTGGATTAATCTATTGAATTAAATAAATTAATTTATAAACATTTTATTAACCGCGTGCTTATTTATCTTGCGATAAACTGTAAACATAGGCAGTTAATAAGTGAATCTTATCTTCACCTAAAATGTCTTTCCATGCAGGCATTACACCGGCACGGCCGTGGTTAAGCGTTTCTTCAACAGCACGTTGAGAACCACCATATAACCAAATGTTATCAGTCAGGTTAGGCGCGCCAAACGGTAGGTTATGTGCAACCGACCCTTTACCGTCAGCACCATGACATGCGGCACACATTGCAAACTTAGCGGCACCTGCGTCTGCGTCTTTTTGGTTAACAGTACGACCAGAAAGGCTCAGCACATGTGCTGTCATTTCTTTAACGCCTTGTTCGCCAAGAGCAGGACCCCAAGCTGGCATTGCTGCAATACGACCATAAAGAAGTGTTTCTTTAATTTTGTCAGGTGTTCCGCCATATAACCAATCTTTATCAGTTAGGTTAGGGAAGCCAGTACCACCACGTGCATCAGAGCCATGACATTGCGCACAGTTTTGTGAGAATAAACGCTGACCAATTTCAATGGCTACTTGGCCATCTGTTTGCTCATGTTTATTATCATTATCAAGTGCTACTTGCTGCGCTGCATCACCTTCAAATTTAGAATTAACTAAATCTAAAACGGGTACTTGTGCAAGTTTATTAAAAATAGGACCAAAGCGCTCTTCTGCAGCTTCGTACTCTTTATCAAGTTTTACAAAGCGACCATCCGCTTTTGCCTCGGCAACTGCTTTTTTAGATTCAGCTAAAGACGTAATACCTTGATTAGAACTAGTCCATTTACCAAAACCTTCCCAGTTACCTAAACCTGGGAAAGCTGCAAGGTAATATACCGACCAAGCAAAAGTTGCGAAAAACATGTAAGTCCACCATTTTGGTAGTGGATTATTTAGCTCTTCAATGCCGTCAAATTCATGTCCACAGCTTTCACCTTCTTCTACGCCTGCATAGTTTTTTAAGTTCCAAACTAATAAGCCAAAGATGATGCATAAGCATGCAAGGGTTAATACAATAACCCAAATACTCCAAAAGCTAGTCATTTTTCAGACTCCTTTTCCTCGTTAGAGAGCGTGTTGTCATGTTTTTTTTCATCTTCAAAAATGGCATTAGCAGCGCTGTCAAAACGAGTTTTGCTTCGCTTGCTATATGCCCATGCAACAATCACAATAAACAATACTAAAATTACCAGAGTTAAAATACCTCTGTATGTTCCGTAATCCATAATTTTTTACTTCAAGTGGGTACCAAGTTGCTGTAAATACGCGATGAGAGCTTGGATTTCTGTTGCGCCTTTGCCATCATTCATAGCATTAACTTTATCAACATCTGCTTGAAGCTCTGCATCATCGCCATAACCTAAACCCGGATGTTTTGGGTTTTCTGGGTTAATAGCAAAAGTATCACGGAAAAGTTGTAGTTTTTTCAGAGTAAGGCTTGTATCAACCGTATTCTCTGCTAACCAAGGAAAGCCTGGCATGTTTGACTCAGGAACCACAGCACGTGGATCAACTAAGTGAGCATAATGCCAATCGTCCGAGTAGCGCTTACCAACACGAGCCAAGTCAGGACCAGTACGTTTAGAACCCCATAAAAACGGATGATCCCATACTGATTCGCCTGCTACAGAGTAGTGACCATAACGCTCAACTTCATCACGAAAAGGACGAATCATTTGTGAGTGACAGTTAGAACAACCTTCACGCACGTAAAGGTCGCGGCCTTCCATTTCTAAAGCGTTAAGAGGGCGTAAACCCTCCACTGGTTTAGTTGTATCGTCTTGAAACATTAGCGGAGTGATCTCAACTAACGCGCCAAAGCTAATAGCAAAAACAGTCAGAATAGCCATAAGGCCAACGTTCTTTTCTACTATTTCATGTTTGTTTTGTGAATTTTTCTTGCTCATCATCTCACTCCGTTATGCTAATTGTGCTTGCGCGTCTAGTTTCAGAGATTCTTTCTCAGCTGAAATAGTGCGGTAAACGTTATAAGCCATAACTAACATACCCGTTACGATGAATACACCGCCTACAAAGCGCATGATATAGAAAGGATGCGACGCTTCTAAAGACTGCACAAAGCTGTACATTAATGTACCGTCAGCATTCACTGCACGCCACATTAGACCTTGCATTACACCAGAAATCCACATTGCAACAATGTATAAAACAACACCTACAGTGTGTAACCAGAAGTGGGTATTAACTAATTTAACGCTATACATACGACCTTGCGCGAATAACGCAGGAATTAAGTGGTAAATAGCACCAATTGAAATCATAGCAACCCAACCTAGTGCACCTGAGTGTACGTGGCCGATTGTCCAATCTGTGTAGTGAGATAACGCATTTACAGATTTAATTGCCATCATTGGACCTTCAAACGTAGACATACCGTAGAAAGACAATGAAACAACTAAAAAGCGTAGTACTGGATCAGTTCGTAGTTTATGCCACGCGCCAGATAGCGTCATAATACCGTTGATCATACCACCCCAAGACGGTACGAATAGGATAATAGACATAACCATACCTAAACTTTGCGTCCAATCAGGAAGCGCTGTGTAGTGAAGGTGATGAGGACCAGCCCAGATATATAATGAAATTAGAGCCCAAAAGTGAACTACCGATAAACGGTATGAGTACACTGGACGACCTGCTTGTTTAGGTACAAAGTAATACATCATACCCAAGAAACCAGCAGTAAGTAGGAAACCTACAGCGTTATGACCGTACCACCACTGAACCATAGCATCTACGGCACCTGCATAGATTGAATATGATTTAGTTAACGACACAGGCACTGCCATGCTGTTTACAATGTGTAGCACTGCAACTGTAATAATAAAGCCAGCATAGAACCAGTTAGCAACATAGATGTGCGACACTTTACGCTTGATTAAAGTACCAAAGAATACAATAGCGTAAACAATCCAAACCACAGCGATTAAAATATCGATTGGCCATTCAAGTTCTGCATATTCTTTTGAGCTAGTAATACCTAACGGTAGCGTTATTACTGCTAATACAATAACGAGCTGCCAGCCCCAAAAAGAAAAGGCGGCGAGTTTGTCTGAGAAAAGACGCGTTTGACAAGTACGTTGTACGACGTAATAAGACGTCGCAAAAAGTGCACTAGTACCAAATGCGAAAATTACTGCGTTCGTGTGTAACGGACGTAGTCGAGAGTAAGTTAACCATGGTGTATCAAAGTTAAGTGCTGGCCAAGCTAATTGGGCAGCAATCAGAACCCCAATACTCATGCCAACGATGCCCCAAATCACTGTCATAATAGCGAATTGGCGTACAACCTTATAGTTATACTCAGTTTGTGATGCTACTGTTTGGCTCATTTTCTGGCTTCCGCTGCAATAAATGCGTTTAGAAATGAATTACCCACCTTTAAAAGTGGGGCCTACTATTTTCCCCAGGCGTGTTATCTAAAACTTTCAATACATGAAAGCTTCAGAAAAAAAACTTGAGAAACCCTTATTTTTTGCGGGTGAAATGATAAATTTTTTGGCCTAAAAAAGATAGGTCAATTACATAAAATTATGACATCAATCAATGTTTGTGAGCTTGTTGTTTATTTTTTGATACAGTTTGTGCCTTATTTGGCCTAATAGTAACACTCGCACTTGTTATTTATAGTCGTGATTATTAGTATTTGCTTTTCTTTAGTGCGAAATTGTTATGCTTATATATAGGTTAAGTTTACTTACTGCGGTGTTTTTTTTATTAACAGCGTGTGATTTTTCTAAAAATACAGATGAAAAATTTCTTAAAAATGGCATATGTGAAGCTAATTTGCCGTGTACTTTTTCAAATGATGTTAAAGTATGGTTAAGCGAGAAAACCCTTTCCCCCGAGACCCCATTTACTATTTTTAGTGATTTACCAGTAAACATTACAATTGAAGATGCCAAGCTTAAAGGCATTACCATGTACATGGGTTACATTCCCCAACAATTTAAAAAACATAATGATCTTTGGCAAAGTAATACTATGGTTGGTATTTGTTCCGAGCAAAATATGCTTTGGAATTTAGAATTAACTGTTAAAGATAATGCCACCTCTGTAATACAAACTCTCAATTATTCTTTTTACGTAACGTATTAAAGTTGCGGCTGCAAACTCTTGCAAACTCTTGCATACATCTTACATTTTTGATGTGAGTTCGTTTTCTTATACATACGATTATTTGAGTGACAAGATCAATAAAATTGCCTTTTTAGGTTTTGATACTGATAAAGCTTCAATGGTGAATGAGTGCTCTAAAAAAGTTCAACTTTAATTGCGACTGAATAAAAAATCTAATCAAAAAACGTCCTAAAGTAGCTAAATCAGACTATTTAATCGCTAAGCATGCATAAATATGGTTAGTAATTAACATTTAGTTTTGCGGTTTTAATAATGCACTGTGATTAACTTGTTAATTTATCTAAATTTGGTACATCATTCGATTAATTACATTTAATTACAAAGTGAGCCAGTTTGGTTTCATCTGTATTGTTTAAGTATCCGGTGGCTCCTAATTATTTGATACCAATGTGTATTTATTTGTTAACAATGAAACAACTTGTAACGTATGTTCCTAATAAAGTTGTTCTATTTTGTTGTAATATATAAAACAAACAGCTGTTAAGTTTTCGTTCAGTTAAAGGCGCCTAAGTTGCCCGTCTGACTCACTATTCTTATAACAAGTGAGCATTACCAATAAAGGTAAATTTTCAACAAGTAGGGTTCTTTCATGAAAAAATCAACTCTTGGCTTAGCTGTAATTACAGCGATACCAATGTTTTCAAGTGTGCAAGTTTTAGCGGCTGAAGAAGCAGTAAAATCAATCGAAAAAATTCAAGTGACGGGTTCTCGTATTAAGCGTTCTGACATGGAAACCGCTAGCCCAGTTACACTAATTGGTGCAGATGAGATCAGAGCTTCTGGCGCTACATCGGTTGATAGTGTTCTTCAGCAAATGACCGCTACTGGCGGCGCAATGACTAATCCAGGCGTTAACAATGGTTCTGGCGGTGGTGCATCAATAGATCTACGTGGTTTAGGTTCACAACGTACATTAGTACTTGTAAACGGCCGTCGTATGATTAACTCAGGTACTGGCGCAGCTTCTACAGTTGATTTAAACACTATCCCAGTTTCTATGATCAAGCAGATAGAAGTACTTAAAGATGGCGCATCTGCTGTTTATGGTACTGATGCTGTTGCTGGTGTTGTGAATATCATTCTAAAAAATGATTTTGAAGGCTTAGATTTAAACGTTAACTCAGCAATGACATCAAAGCACGATGCATCTGAAACATCTATCGACTTTACAGTTGGTACTTCATTCGATAAAGGTAATATTGTATTTGGCGCTCAGTACACTAATCGTGGAGAAGCTAGCCAAGGCGATCGTGGTTTTGCTAACTGTCCTTTATTTGAAGGTGAAAACGGTCTTTTCTGTGGTGGTTCATCATTTAGTGAAGGCGGCCATATCTATAACGTAAACACTACAGGTATTACTAATAGTGAAGGCGAAGTAGAGCAAAAAGGTTTAGCAAACGACAGCGGTTTAAGCAACCGTGGTGGTAGTTTACATCGTTTTACTGATGCAGCAGATGCTTACAACTACGCAGAGCAAAGCTACTTATACACGCCAATGGAACGTTTAAACCTTACTGGTATGGGGACTTATGAGTTAAGCGACGATACTAGCTTTTTCAGTGAGTTTACTTACACTAAACGTTGGTCAGAACAGCAATTAGCTCCACAGCCTATTAATTTTGGTTTTAATTATAACGAAAGTATGGGTAATAGTTTATTAGGCCAAACGTATGATAAACGTCAAGTTGCTAATGGTGCATTTGTAGAAGATGCTAATGGTAATTTTGTAACAACACCAACTAACTACGCTTACAATGACAATATTAGCTACCGTCGCCGTATGACTGAAAGTGGTGCACGTGGTTTATCTCAAACAGTAGATACAGTACGTATTGTTGTTGGTGCTGAAGGTGTGATCAGTGATTACTCTTGGGATTTCTCTGCTAACTTTGGTCGTAATGATTCAGTAGATAAATTAAGTAACCTACATAATGTTTCTGCTATTAATACTGCAATTTCAGCAGGTACATTTAATCCATTAAATGAAGCTGATTGGGCTTTATCTAATGTACAAGACTACATTTACACAGAGCAAAACTCAGGTGGGAGTCAGTTATTCATTTTGGCAGCATCACTTTCAGGTGAAATGTTTGAAATGCCAGCAGGTTATGCAGCGTTTGCTGCAGGCGTTGAGCGCCGTCAAGAAAAAGCGTTTTATACACCTGACTCAATTTCTGCACAAGGCTTAGGTAATGATCCTCGTGTTGATGCAACTAGCGGTGGATTTGATGTAAACGAAGCCTACGTTGAATTTGCAATTCCACTACTTGCTGATGCACCTTTTGCTGACGCAGTTGAGCTTAGTGCAGCTATTCGTGCATTTGATTACAGCACGTTTGGTTCAGACGAAACTTGGAAGCTAGGTTTAACATGGCGTGTAAATGACGAACTAATGCTACGTGGTGTTCGTTCAACAGCATTCCGTGCTCCTACAGTTGATGAGCTTTACTCTGGTAACGCTCCATCTTACGAGCAAGTTAGCTACCCAGGCGCAGATAGCCAAGCTGAAGTAACAGTCGGTGGCAACATCAATTTAACTCCAGAAGAAGCAGATACGCTTACTGTTGGTGTTGTTTACGAGCCAGAATGGTTGGATGGCTTCTCAATGACTGTAGATTACTACGACATTGAAATCGAAAACGCTATTTCTACTTACAATAACCAATATGTTGTTGATCAATGTATCGGTAATGCAAACAGCAGTACTAATGCAATTTGTACAAGTACTTCTGCTGTGTTCCAAGCTGATGGCCGTATTGTTTTCAATAACCAATTACGTAATATTGGTTCTGAGAAAACGTCTGGCATCGATTTAAACCTTACTTATGCGTTTGATGCATTAGGTTTAAGCTGGAAAACAGGCTTAGATACAACTTATTTAGATGAGTATGTTGTTGATACAGGCGCAGTAGTAGATTACTCAGGCTTTATCACTGGTGGTGCTGGCGGTTACGCAGATATTAAATCTAACTTTAACTTAAACGTTAAAGGTGACAACTGGGATGCTACATATGAAGCGCGTTATATTGCTGGAATGGACAGCTTTGCATGTATCGGCGATGATACCTGTTTAGCTCCTGAAACACCTTCAATTGTATATCACGATATTAGTGCTTCTTACATGATCAATGACGTGTTAACTGTTTCTGCAGGCGTTAATAACATGTTTGATAAAGAGCCACCGTACTACTCAGGTAATAATGATTCAAACACTGACCCGTACACTTACGACACATTAGGTCGTCGTTTATTTGCTGGTATCAATATTAAACTATAATATCTAGCACATTAATCGTATTAAGGCTCAGTATTTACTGGGCCTTTTTTATTGAACAAAACAAAGGAGACAAGTAAACTAAAACGATATTTTAGAAGGAGAACTGATTGTTAAAACAAGATGAAAACTTATCTTTTGTCATTGAACCAGAACTAACTCCTCGTTCTGAACAGCGCATAGATCTGTATTTTTCTATCCCTAATGAAATGGGGATTAATCCGCAAACGCTTACCGAAGAATCATATTTTAATAACCACTTCAAATCGCATTTAGCGTATAACGCGAATAATATACACTTGCCTTTAGTGCGAAGCCGCTTTGTGAGTAAAAATAAAGGTGAGCAACAAGATTATCGCCAAAACCTTAATTTATTTTGTTACCAAGTACGTTTAGCCCTTGATGCCGATATAAAAGACGCGTTAAAAATTGACGAAGCCGAAGACTTTTATAAACGTGCTAACGAAGTATATGAACAAAGTGAGGGGCTTTTAAAAAAGCTGCGCCGCTATACTCCAGATGACGAAAAGCTACTGCCATTTTTTACCAATGCTGATAACTATTTAAGTTGGCATGTTGAGCAATCTTTTTTAAAGCTTTTAGATGAAGGCCCCCGTAGTAGCGATTATGCGAAAGAACGTAACGATTTAATGCAGTTTTGTAAAAACGAAAATGCGTACCGGGCCGAAAAAAACTATAATTCTGAAACCACCATGCAAGACGCTAATCGAATAACAAATAAAATGCGCTTGCTACAACGCTTAATTGAGCATGGCGTTATATTACAACGCCAAACGCGGTTTCTTAATAGCTACCTTAAGCGATTAGTTAAGGGCACGGTAACAGCAGTTATAATGGCATTTGTGATGGTTGTAATACTTAATGCTCGCTCAACATTTACTGAAGTCACCGCGACGCTTATTTTAATATTAGGGGTTATTTACGGCCTACGAGAAATATTTAAAGAAGATATTACGCGTATGATTTGGCGAGCTATTGTACAAGGGCGACCCAAGTGGCGATTTAGTTTTAAAAATAGTATTACCAAAGACAAAATCGCGAGTCAGCTAATTTGGCTTGAATACACACGCTTTAAAAAAATCCCTAAAGAAGTAAAATCTATATTTTCAAAACGTCGACAGCAAAATAAACAAGCTGCGCAGTGGTTACATTTTGCAAGTGAAACGCGTGTAAGTGCTAAAGAGTTTTTACCCGGTTACGATACCTTGCAACAAACTCTGCAATTTAGTCTTGCGCCATTTGCGCGTTATTTAAAACGTGGTGAAGGGAAGTTATATCATTTAGACAGTAATAAAATATCTAAACAGGCGGTTGAGCGGCGCTACCAACTTAACATGGTGCTTGTGCTGACTGAGGAAGATAGAACACTTTATCAACGCTATAAAATAACGTTAAATCGCAGTAAAATCGTCAATATTGAGCTTATTTACTCGAAAAAGTAAGCTTATGAATAAAAAAGGGACTGATAAAATCAGTCCCTTTTTTATATTTATTTAGCTAAACCATGTTTGCTGTATAAAGTTACTTTGTTTGATACTAGCGTGATCTCGATATTTTTCGCTTCATCGCCCCACACACAATTAGTATGCAGTGTTTTTTCAACACAGTTATCTGCACTGCCCAAAATGGTTTCAACTTCAGTCTTATCCATACCTACTTTAATTTTTTCGTAGCTTTCAAGGCTTACTTTAGAACAAGCCGCAAGGCTTAATGTAGCTGCGATGATAAGGAGTTTTTTCATTGTTATATCCTACTTAGTATTAATGTTTGAATTTTCTGATTTGGACGATCATGCCCATTCGTGGGTGGTCAAAGTAATGTACTTCACCACTTATTACACGTCTAAACTGAGAAAAGCGGGCTGACTCTATGTCGCCATTTTCTAGCTTTTGGCTAATATCAAAATTAGCTGTAATGTATAAATAATGTCGTAAGTGTATTTTAAATAAACCGTCTAGTTCCCATTCTGCTTTTGATTGGTCTGGGTCGTTAAATAGTTCAGGTTGTGAATTTAATAAACTTACAAAATCAGGATTTGAATAGCTAGGGGTTACGTTGGAATCACTTTTAAGGTGTTTACCTGCTATTAAATGCATACTTGGAGCACGCGATTTACTTGCGCCTTCAAAGCGCCAGCCAGTATGTAGAATAGGTGTTAACCCTTTGCGATCTAGCTGTCGGTACTGCGCTTTAAATTGCAGTTGTTCTGGCGCTAATAAATAAGTTTGCTGCATATCATCTTTAGCGGGTGCTAGAGGTGTTACAGGTAGCTCATCGTAGCTTTGCAGGTAGTTTATACTGTCACCGCATACACCCGATTGCGGGTTTGAATTAACTAAGGAATCGGTGAAAGAGCGTTTTTGAAAACGCTCATCGCCATCTATACAGGCTTGCATTGCTTGCTCTGTGTAAAGTGGCGTCATTAAATCTAGAGAGTTTTTATCCTCAATAGCTTTGTGCTTAAGGGTAAAGTCTTCTTGTAAATATGGAGCAGGGCGCTGTTTAAATACCAGCACCTCAACCTCAAACCAACGCTCTGCAAATGCAGTGCTACTAAATAAGCAGCAGAAAATAACAAGCGATTTTTTTAGCAACATTAATGGCTAACCTTTTTTTCGAAATCTGCAATCATTGCAGTGACCATTTTTAAGCGTTCGCGGGCATTAGCCTCACTAATAGCAAAGCGCAGTTTATTTGCGCCATCCATTTTGTACACCTTAGGCGCACTTTGTATCAAACCTATAATGAAGCTAGGGTTAACCTTAGTATCTTGGCTAAACTCAAAGTAACCGCTTTTTGGATTAGCCTCAATTTTTGTTATACCCAAGTTACTGGCCTGCATTTTAAGCTGTTGTAAGCTAAACAAGTTTTTAGCGGCATCTGGCAGTAAACCAAAACGGTCTATCAACTCAACTTGCAGTTCATCCATGTCATCAAGGTTAGCACAACTTGCAACGCGCTTGTACATACCTAAACGTGCATTTACATCGTGTATGTAATCATCAGGTAATAGTGCAGCTAGTTTTAAATCCACTTCGGTTTGCTTTTTAAGTAGGTTTTCAAGTGTTGGTTCTTTACCTTCACGTAGCGCATTTACAGCTTGCTCGAGCATTTCCATGTACAAGCTAAAACCGATAGTTTGCATTTGACCTGATTGATCGTCGCCAAGTAACTCACCCGCACCACGAATTTCTAAATCGTGTGTTGCTAGGGCAAAACCTGCGCCTAAATCTTCTAACGATTCGATTGCTTGTAAGCGTTTACTCGCATCTTTAGAAAGTGCTTTAGGGTCACCTGTGAGTAAATAGGCATACGCTTGATGATGGCTTCGGCCAACTCGCCCACGTAATTGGTGTAACTGTGCAAGGCCGAGTTTATCTGCTCTATCCATAATAATGGTGTTGGCTGTAGGTACATCGATACCGGTTTCGATAATCGTGGTACATACCAACACGTTGTATTTTTGATGATAAAAGTCAGTCATTATTTGCTCAAGCTCTTGCTCGCGCATTTGACCGTGAGCTGAGGTTACGCTTGCTTCAGGCACCCATTCACTGATCTCTTGTGCAACACGCTCAATAGTTTCTACATTGTTATGTAAAAAGTAAACTTGACCACCGCGTTTAATTTCACGCAGTACCGCTTCGCGTATTAGTTCTACATCGCGTTGGCGTACAAAGGTTTTAACCGCTAAACGTTTAGCAGGCGGGGTCGCGATAATTGATAAATCACGCATGCCACTCATAGCCATATTAAGTGTACGCGGTATTGGTGTTGCAGTGAGTGTAAGTATGTCTACATCGGCACGTAGTGCTTTAATTTTCTCTTTTTGGCGTACACCAAAGCGATGTTCTTCATCAACAATGAGCAAGCCTAAGTCGTTAAACTTAATGTCTTGCTGAATAAGTTTGTGTGTGCCGATAACGATATCGAGCTTACCGTTGGCCATTTTCTCAAGCGTGTCTTTTTGTTCTTTAGTTGAGTTAAAACGCGAAAGTACACCAACTTCAATAGGAAAATCAGCAAAACGGTCTTTAAAGTTTTCAAAGTGTTGTTGAGCCAGCAAAGTGGTAGGCACTAAAATTGCCACTTGTTTATCATCGTTAACCGCTACAAAAGCAGCGCGCATGGCTACTTCTGTTTTACCAAAGCCTACGTCACCACACACTAAGCGATCCATGGCTTGCTTTGATTGCATATCACCTAACACTGCTTCTATGGCGCTTCGCTGATCGTCAGTTTCTTCAAACGGGAAGCTATCGCTAAATTGGCGATATGCAGGGGCGTCTAGAGTAAACTTATTACCGGGTTTTGCTTGGCGCTGTGCATAAATATCAAGTAATTCGGCGGCTACATCGCGGACTTTTTCAGCCGCACGTTTTTTAGCTTTTTCCCATGCATCTGAACCAAGCTTATGCAGCGGGGCACTGGCTTCTTCACCACCCGAGTAACGACTAAGCATATGTAATGCAGATACTGGCACGTACAATTTAGCTTCACTTGCGTAAGTAATCGTTACAAATTCAGTAACTACACCTGCAGCATCAATTGTTTGCAAACCCTGATAACGGCCAACACCATGATCGAGATGCACAACAGGCTGACCCTCCTTAAGCTCGGCTAAATTACGAATGAGCGCATCTTGGCTCGCTTCGTACTTGTGCTTGCGGCGTCTGCGCTGAGAGACTTTAATACCTAGCAGTTCTTGCTCGGTAATAATAGAAAGGCTGGGTTTAGTACCAAGTACTACACTTTGTTCAAGTGGGCTTACTATTAAACCTACATCACTCGCGCTTTTAGTAAATTGTTCGAGTGTTTCAAATTCTTTAAATTTTAAACCGCTTGGTTTTAAAATGCTCAGTAATGACTCGCGACGACCATCGGATTCAACACTGAGTAATATGCGGCCTTTTTTCTTTTTTTGTTCTGCTACATAATTTATAAACGCGGCGTAAGGTTCATGCTGCTTATGATCAATTCGAATAGCAGGCAGCTCGCTAACGCTTAAGTTTTTATTGCCCGCTTTAGTACCAAGCTTTGCAAGAGATAAACGAATACGTGCAAAATTGCCTAAATTAGAAAACAGCTCTTCAATAGGCTGATAAAGCGCATTGGGCTCTAGTAATGGGCGAAGTGGGTCAACTCTGCGGTTTTCATAGCGTACATTTACATCGTGCCAAAAGGTGTCTGCCGCATGCTCTAAATCGCCTAGTTG
Source organism: Pseudoalteromonas sp. SWYJZ19 (assembly GCF_015864375.1). Taxonomy (NCBI): domain Bacteria; kingdom Pseudomonadati; phylum Pseudomonadota; class Gammaproteobacteria; order Alteromonadales; family Pseudoalteromonadaceae; genus Pseudoalteromonas; species Pseudoalteromonas sp. SWYJZ19. The sequence continues at coordinate 38,990 of NZ_JADYXI010000014.1, read as the reverse complement.
CATAACAGTTGTTGTATTTGGCAAGTAGTCAAAAATAGTCGCTAGCTTTTCAAAAAACAACGGCATGTAGTATTCGATACCGGCAGGCCAGTTACCTTTACTGACTTGCATGTATACCGAGTCTTGCTGTGAGCTTGCACCAAACTTTTCACGGTAGCTTATTCTAAAACGCTCAATATCGGCTTCATTAGTAGGAAATTCGTGTGCTGGAAGTAGCTCAATTTTATCTACTTTTTCATCAGAACGCTGCGTTTCTACATCAAATAAGCGAATAGTGTCGAGTTCGTCATCAAAAAAGTCGAGTCTAAATGGATGCGGGCTACCCATCGGGTATAAGTCAACAATAGAGCCGCGTATAGCGTATTCGCCGTGCTCCATTACTTGTTGAACATTTAGATAACCGGCTTGCTCTAAATTATCACGAAAGTTATGAGTGTCTAGTTTGTCGCCTACTTTAAAGTTGATTGTTGAACCATAAATAAATGAGGCTGGCGCTGTGCGCAACATTAAGGTAGATACAGGTACAATTAATACACTTTGTTGTTCTTTTTTTAAGGTGTTTAATGTCGCTAATCGCGCTGAAATAATATCTTGATGTGGGGAGAAATGATCGTATGGCAGAGTTTCCCAATCAGGAAATACCATTACTGGGTTATCGGGTAATAAATATTCTAATTCTGTTTCAAGGCGCAGTGCGCTTGGTGTATCAGGCGTAACAATTAAGACTAAGTTATCTTGTTGTTTAACGCCTTCAGCAATGGCAATACTTAAACCACTTCCGCTTAGCTGGCCCCATTGAATTTTATCTTTTTGAGATTTTACCCAAGGCAAGGCTGCCCATTGCTCAAACGCCATTTATTACTCCATTTATAGTTGGCTCTTAGCAAGTAAGAGCCATTATATTTGTGACCCAGAGTTCAGGTTACTTAGTCTCGGTATATTTTTGTTAGGTCTTTGTAGTGATCAATTCGTCGATCACGTAAGAACGGCCAAATACGTCTTACGTTTTCTGAGCGTTTTTGATCAATTTCTACCACTAAAATTTGCTCATCAGTATTATTAGCCTCGGCTAGTAACTCACCTTGTGGGCCTGCAATGAAGGAGTTTCCCCAAAACGCAATACCATCACTTTGTCCGCTTGGGTCACTTTCATGGCCTACGCGATTACAACTAATTACCGGCACACCATTGGCAACAGCGTGAGCACGCTGGGAAATAACCCACGCATCTTTTTGACGAGTTTGCTCAGCAACGTCGTCATTTATATCCCAACCGATAGCAGTAGGGTAAATTAATACCTCAGCGCCTGCCATTGCCATTAAACGAGCTGCTTCAGGGAACCATTGATCCCAACATACTAGCACGCCTAATTTACCTACCGAGGTTTGAATCGGCTCAAACCCGATATCACCAGGGGTAAAGTAAAATTTTTCGTAAAAGCCAGGATCATCAGGAATATGCATTTTGCGATATTTACCGGCAATGCTACCGTCTTGCTCTAATACAACCGCAGTATTGTGATAAAGACCCGTTGCGCGTTTTTCAAATAAAGAGGCCACAATTACAATGCTTAGCTCTTTAGCAAGCTCACCTAAGGCATTACTGCTAGGGCCTGGAATGGTTTCGGCTAAATCAAATACGTCAACATTTTCGGTTTGGCAAAAATAGAGGCTTCGGTGTAGCTCTTGGAGTACAACTAGTTTTGCACCTTTTTGAGCGGCTTCACGAATGGCATTGATTGATTTTGCCATATTTTGTTCAGCACTATCGTTGTTGCTTTGTTGCACTAATGCAACGGTTAATTTTGCAGGGCTTGTCATTGTGCTGCTCCAGCTAAAAATCCACGAGGTAATTGCATTGTAATACAGTGCAGGCTGCCAAATTGTTCAATTATTGGCTGGCAATTAACGCCAATAATAATGTGTTGTGGGTATGCTATTTGAACTTGCGCTAGAGCACGTTCATCATTGGCATCATTATACGTTGGCACAAGCACCGCATTATTAATAATTAAGTAGTTAGCGTAGGTAGCCGGTAAGCGTGTTTGCTCATCGTCATAAGCGGCTTTTGGCCACGGTAACTTAATTAAGTTATATGGGGTGTTATCGGCTGTTTTAAAGGTTTTTAGTTGTTTTTCCATCGCATCAAGTGCGCTGTAGTGCTCATCAGTTTCATCGTCGCACTTTACATATACAAGGGTATTATTTGGTGCAAAGCGCACTAAGGTATCAATGTGGCTGTCGGTGTCATCGCCCGCTAAATAGCCATGATCAACCCATAAAAAGCTCGTTGCGCCTAAGTGCTCTTTTAAAAGTACTTCTATGTCAGCTGGGTTTAAATCTGGGTTACGATTTTTATTGAGTAAACATTCGCTGGTTGTTAGCAACACACCATGCTCGTTTATTTCAATACCGCCACCTTCAAGCACCATATCGAGCGCTTGATATTGATTTTTTTTGCTACTTAGCTCTTTTACCAATGTACGATTAATTTGATTGTCTAATGCACTTTCAAACTTGTTGCCCCAACCATTAAAAGTAAAATCATAAATTTTTAATTGCTCTGGTGAGTCAATGGCGGCGCAAGTAAGCGGACCATGATCGCGTGCCCACGTATCGTTAGTAGGCGTTACTACAAAATGAACACGATTAAGAGAGATGCTAGCGCTATTTAGCAATGCTGTAATATGCATTTTTAAGGCACTGTTATGCGCCACAATAACAAGCTGTTGCTGCGTTGTTATATGTTTAGCAAGCTCAACATACACAGGTTCTACACGTGCTAAATTATCAGCCCAATCGGTGTCTTTATGAGGCCACGTAAGCATAACAGCGTCTTGCTGGGCCCATTCTGGTAAAAGTCTAAAGTTCATGAATTTTATATACTAATTAAGATGACACTAGTTTAGCATTTTACAAAAAGATGTCAGCTAATTATCGTTGTTTGAATCATCTTGGGCTAGTTCTAATTCTTGACGTTTTTTAAGTTGGCGGGTTTGAGCATGTAAACTCGCTCTAACAATTAGTTCTTGGTCAGTGGTTCTAATAGCGGTGAAAAGCAGGGTGTATTGATAATGTTCGCTATCTTGCTTTTCTACTGCCACAACTTCGGTGTAACAGTACACAGCAGAGGCTTCGTGGTGCAAAAATAGCTTAGTTCTGAATGATTGGCCAATTGAGTGTACTTCAGGAGAAGTAAAGCGAATACCACCGCCACCATAACTATCACATTGAATTGCGTTATCTTGGGCTTGTTCTGAGGCCAAAATATGGCTCATTATTAAATCTATTTTACGTGACTGCGCTTGTAAAAATGCAGCTAGCTCTTGTGCTATATCGCCTAAGTTACGCAGTGGGCGTAACGAGCTTTGCTCAAGCTCACTTACTTCATTAGCTAATCTAAATAATGGGGGGATGTCGTCTTCAAGCTCAAGCTGCGATTTAGGGACTTGTTCGTTCGATACGGCGAATAAATTCACTCTTATACTTTCATTAATTTGAAAGTACTGCTCAAACTCACCTAATCTTTCACTATTCATTATATTCTCCACCACGTATTTATTTAATAGTAGCGTTGTGAGTACTAAATTGCTAGCAGATAAAATAACTCATAACAGGCTAAATACTTTGTTTACATTCAATTTTTTAAGATTTGAATCTGCCAGATACTAATTATGAAAATAACCCACTAAAATTCTAAATAATTTTAACGGCCATAAAAAAGCGGCCAATGTCATCCTAACATTGGCCGCTTGGGTATTGATTCATCAGCGCATACTTATTTAAGTAGAGCGGCTAATTCATGTAAATCTTTCACAACGTGATCTGGCTTTTTAGCTAATGGGTAAAGTGCTTTACCTGGGCGAGCAATAAACGTAGTTTGTAAGCCAGCTTCTTTTGCGCCAGCAACATCCCAACCGTGCGCTGCTACCATCATTGCTTCATCAGGTGCTACGTTTAACTTTTTAAGTACCCACTCATAAGCACGTAAATCAGGTTTATAAATTTTAATATCTTCAATGCTGTAACGTGCGTCAAAGTAAGACATTAAACCTGCGCTTTCAAACTGTGCCTTTACACCCTTGTTTGAAGAATTTGTAAGGCTTACTAATTTATAGCCCTGTGCTCTAAGTTTTGCCAGTCCTTCTTTAACATCGCTGTGTGGAGGAAGCGTTAAAAGAGGCGTAACAATAGCTGTTTTAGCTTGTTCACTAGTAATATCAATATTGTTGTTTTGAGCAACCATAAGGAGTGACGCCACCCCGATTTGCCCAAAGTCGTGATAACTACCGCTTACTGTATCTACTAATGAATGGTGCAGCATAGTCGAAAACCACAGTGGTAATAAATCTTCACGCCCGCCTAGTGCTTTACCAATAGAGGTACGCATTGACGTTAAATCAAGTAGGGTTTCGTTTACATCAAAAATAAGCACTTTGGGCTTTGTTTGTTCTTTTGGTTCATCAGCGACTGCATAACCTGACACAAGGCTTGTGCCAACAAGTAGTGAAAGAGTAAGTGTTTTTAACGATTTTAAAATAGACATTAGTTATTCTCCGATTCAAGTGCTGCCATAACATCAGTAGGTTCTGCGCGTAGGGTGTAGTCTTCGTTTAAAAATGCGTATGTAATAATACCTTCTTGGTTTATCACATAAGTAGCCGGTAGCGGCAATTTAAAGCTTTTATCGCCGTAGTAGTGTTCAAAATCAATACCAAATTGTGTGTATAACGCTTGAATACGCTCATCGAGTGTAAACAATAAACCAAATTGCTCAGCTACTTTATTACTAACATCTGAAAGCACATCAAACTCAAGGTCGTTTTTTTGTGCAGTTGAGAGAGTTTCATCAGGCAGTTGTGGTGATATTGCGACTAACTGAGCATTTTGAGTTTTAAATTGCGGTAAGTAGTCATTAAGTGCTTTTAGCTCTAAATTACAATATGGGCACCAGCCACCACGATAAAAGCTAATAATTACCGGGCCTTTTTTTAATAAATCCGCAAGCTCAATCTTTTCGCCTTTATGATTGGCTAGGCTGAAGTTTTCTACTTTTTGACCAATTTGCAACGCATTGTCTTTAATATGCTGTGCAATAAGCTCTTCGTTTGTAGTGTTCATTAATGCTAAAACGTCAGCCGGTAACTTGGCATCTTTTTGTACGTTATAGGCATCTATTTGCGCTTTTAAACTCATGATTGAACCTCAATAATTAGACTATTTGCAATTATAGTGTTTTACATATTTAAATAAACATTGCAAAACTGAAAGCTTCATTCGAAAATGTTAAACATTAAAAAGTGCACAATGGCATCTTTATGTATAATTTAAGCGACCTAGAAACATTTATAGCAGTAGTTGAAAATAAAGGGGTGCTTGCTGCTGCGCGTGAGCAGCGTTTATCGCCTGCAACGGTAAGCCATCGCTTAAGTAAATTAGAACGTGAGCTTGCAACAGTACTTGTTTTTAGAGATAGCCGACGAGTACGGTTATCTCCCGCAGGTGAAATATTTTATACGCGAGTTGGCGCTATAATGGAGGCGCTGCACGACGCTGAGCATAGTATTGGTGCGCGTAGTTCATCTGTGAGTGGTTTATTACGCGTGACTATGCCCCCTTGGATTTTTTCAAAATACGTAATGCCAAGACTCAATGAGTTAGAGCAGGCCTATCCTGAACTAAAACTTGATTTTTTAATTACTGATCATTTTGTAAATGTGGTTGATGACGCACAAGATGTGGCAATTCGTGTAGGACAATTAAATGATTCCGGTTTACTGTCACGGAAAATAGTAAACAACAAACGTATACTTTGCGCAGCTCCTAGTTACATAAAAAAATATGGCATGCCTAAAAGCTTAGCTCAATTGAGCGAACACTATTGGGTTTGCCTGCCGTGGCAGCGCCAATTAAAGCTTTTTGATGAACAAGGTAAAACACATACTTTTAATGCAAGAACACGCTTTACTATTTCTAATTCCGACAATATGACTCAAGCAGCCATTGCAGGTCATGGCATTGCAATTAAATCAATGATAGCTATTCATGAAGATATTAAAAATGGCATTTTAGTTGAAGTTATGCCCGGTGTAATGGCACAAGATGATGCACCAGTTTGGTTTTTGCGTCCGCAAAATAGCTTAACTACCCGCAAAACCGATGTATTTTATGACTTTATGAAATCACTATTTTTGAGCTGCGAATAAGCGTTTAAATGAGCGTTTTACTCCAGTTAAAAACAAATAACCAGTAAGCTCGGCAAGTAAGGCAACTATAATAGCTGCAACAATGGCGGCTATAATAGAGTCTTTTTTTAAAATGATTTGACCTTCAAAGCGTTGCCACACTTGTTGCTTTACATCGCTCATGCCACTGATCATAGTAAAAATATATGGAGATTGCGCAAACCTATTTACAGCGATTTGTAAGTCTTGTTGTCGTGTGTAAAGTGTACTGATATTACTTGCACCTTTATTCACAATCCCATCATCAATATTTTTATAGTGTTTAATTAGCTTATTTAAATCATTATTAAAATACTTAGCTGCATCGTTTTTAAAAGGTGCAATGGCACTATTAGCTTCAATTAATTGGGCTGATAATGCTTGGCCAAAATCGCTTATAAATGCAGGGATTTGCACTCCAAGTAGTAAACCGAATGCAAAGAAACTAAGTCGGATATAATCTAAAAATTTACTCATTTATCTTCCTATCCATTTAAATAACCCAGAATTAACATTTGAGCTTGTTTTTATATCAAAAACTCGTAATCTAATGGGGCGTGTTGACCTTTGTGGATTGAAATTTGTTCAATCTAGGTACGATTTAATCGCGGCGCGAGGTTTGTAACCTAGCGGGCTAAGTCAAAACCGAGCAACAAAGAGTTAATCGTCCCTAGAAAGAACCCAACGGGCAGCGCATGTTTGGCATTTATGCTGCGTTATCACCTATTTATGGGGAATAACCACACTACATAGGCTCTGCCTTGCCTAAATACCAAACGTACTGCTGCAAATTCAACCACGAAAGGCCAACACGCCCTAATAATAAAAATAACAACAGGTGGATGTTAAGGATGACGAAAAAAGTAAAATTCACGTCAACATTTGTTGATATATCTAAACAGCTCAAACGTTTTGTATCGCGCATTGTTCAACCCGACGATGTAGAAGATATTGTGCAAGAAACTTTTGTAAAAAGCTACGAAGCTGATTTAAAGCAAGATATACAGTTTACCCGCAGTTACATGCTTAAAACAGCAAAACACCTAGCACTTAACCATATAGCTAAGTGGGACAACAAATTTAATGATTCGTTAGAAAACGATAACGAATTACCCGTATTACTCAAATCAATGAAGCTTGAGGATGAATACACATCTAAAGAGCGCTTTTTACTTTTTTGTAGAGCTACTGAGCAACTAAGCTCATCGATTCGTAAATGCTTTATATTAAAAAAAGTTTACGGCATGAGCCAAAAAGAGATCGCAGACCAAATGCAGTTAAGCCAAAGCACTGTTGAAAAACACATTGCCAAAGGATTGTTACAAACCATGTTGTACATGCGTGAACATGAGCAAAGCCCTCAAACAAACCCTAAAGCTCAAGCACACCCTATATCAGTTAAGAGGGTCGCAGAATGAGTAATGTTCATCAATTTAATTCAAAAGATTTAATTTTAGAAAAGTCATGTGATTGGATAAGCGCGATTGATCGTGGTTTAACTGATGATGAAAAAGAGCAATTTAAATTATGGATGATGCAAAGCACCGCCCATCAAGACTCTATATACGAGCTTGCTCAGCTTTGGGATGAGCTTTCGGTGTTAAATGAATTAAGTCATTTATTTCCTCAGCGTAACAATACTAAAGCATCAAAAAATAAGTGGATGTTTTCTTACTCAATTGCAGCGAGTTTATTTGCAGCACTAATGGTATGCAGCTACTTATTAATTAATTTAGAAAACGGCTATAACCAAGAGCTTGCAAAAGTTAACTACACTAAAATTTACAAAACAAAAGTAGGCGAGCAAGCAACGTATGTATTGCCAGACGGCACTATAGTGCAGCTTAATACTAATAGCTTACTAGAAGTTGCTTATAGCAAAGGCCGCAGGCAGTTGTTACTTAGTCGAGGAGAAGGGCGTTTTAATGTAGCAAAAGATGCCACGCGTCCGTTTAGTGTAATGGCCGGCGACAAAAGCTTTACCGCACTCGGTACCGTGTTTAATGTACAGCGTAATACCTCATCAGATTTAGAGCTTGTTGTTACCGAAGGCAAAGTGATGATCACCGACCCTAGTGTAGCGGTTGACGCAAATGACTTTAAAGATTATCAGCTTGCAGATAACAGCACGCAAAAAATTCGTCAAATTAATGCCAATATTGTTACCTCAGGCGAAAAGGTAGTTATAAAGCAGAGTGTTACAAAGCCAATTACCCAGCTTTCAATGAACGACGTACAACGCGATTTGGCATGGCAAAATGGCATGCTTATTTTTAATGGAGAAGAGTTAAGCGATGCTTTAAATGAAGTAAGTCGCTATACCGCAACACGTTTTGAACTTTCATCAGCCGAGCTTGCCAGTATTAAAGTAGCTGGGGTATTTAAAGCGGGTGACGTTGAAGGTTTACTAGAAAGTTTACAAACTAATTTTTCGATTGATCATGAGCGTTTAGGTGAGCATGTAGTAACGCTAAAACACCATACAGAATCATAAGTAGACATTATGCAAATCAAACTAATGTTAGATAAAGTTGCATCAATAAAGATTGAACGTAAAAAAAACATTAAAAAAAAGAAACAAAACCATAGAGGATTTTTGTTTGTCAGCTGTTTATATAAGTTGCGCAGTAACCAAACGCATTTATTGAGTGGATTTAGTGTGCTTGTACCGGCTATTTTTAGCTTGAGTGTACAAGCAGCAACTCAAACCACTGGGCAAATGGTGCAATTTGATATAAAAGCGCAGCGAGCAGACAAAGCCTTAATTGAATATGCTAAACAAACAGAGCAAACCGTGGTGTTTTCTTATGAGTTGGCAAAGCAGTATGACGCAAATTCAGTTTATGGATTTTACACTCAGCTAGATGCTCTAGAGGCATTATTAGGTGGGACTGAGCTCGATGCGGTTGTTGATCAAAATGGTTTACTGAGTATAAAACTCAAACAAATCAACAGGAATGATAACAACATGATGAAGCTTTCAGCGGTCAGTGCAGCAGTATTACCAGCTTTACTTGCAGTAAATTCGCAAGGTGTAAACGCAGCAGAAGAAGTCGCTCAAGAAAAAATTGAAAAAATTGCTATTGTCGGTAGCCGTGTAGCAGGACGTTCAGTTGAAGATTTACCCGTTCCAGTAGATATCTTAAGTGCAGAAGCGCTTGAAAATACAGGCCAAACAGAAGTTGGTCGTATGCTACAGTCTATCGCCCCTTCATTTAACTTTTCAAGCTCTGCAATTAGTGACGGTACTGATGCTTTAAGACCTGCGACACTTCGCGGTTTGGGCCCCGATCAAACATTGGTTTTAATTAACGGCAAACGTCGTCACCAAGCAAGTATTATTCATATTAATGGCTCTGTTGGGCGTGGTACCGCAGGTACTGACATGAATGCAATTCCAGCCTCTGCGATTAAACGCATTGAAGTATTACGTGATGGCGCTGCTGCTCAGTATGGTTCTGATGCAATTGCAGGTGTTATTAATATTGTGCTTAAGGATGGTAGCGAAGGTGGCAAAGCGGCTATTAACTACGGTCAATATTCTGAAGGCGATGGCGAAACCATTAACCTTGATTTTAATAAAGGCTTTGCGCTAGGTGATGACGGTTATTTAAATACAACTATCAATTACCGTGACCGTGCACCGACTAACCGTGCAGGTTTACATGGCTCTTGTCAGTTTTATGGTTGTACAGAACTAAGTGACGGTACTTTACTTGCTGGCGATCCGCGTGAGCTGACAGCCGATCGTGATACATTCAGAATTGGTGATGCTGATTCTCAGCAGTTTGGTTTAACAATTAATACCGGTTACGAGTTAGGTGATGGCGAGCTTTACGGCTTTATTACTTACTCAACACGTGAAAATGAGTCGGCTGCATTTTTCCGTCATAATGCAAATGCAGGTGGTAACCCAGTACTACAAGATAATGATGCGACGATTCCGCTAGGTTTCTTACCAAAAATTAATACAACTATCGACGATATCTCGTACAACTTTGGTTATAAAACTGAGTTTGATAACGATGCAAGCCTTGATTTATCTTACACCTATGGTGAAAACAGCATTGATTACACGACAAGTGACACTATCAATGCCTCATACGCTAACTTTTTACGTTATGACCAAGGTTTAAGTGCTGCTGATATTCGTACAACTATCCCACGTGAAGCGTACGCTTACGGCATGGAATTATCACTGCAAACAATCAATATTGATTTTACGCAAAACTTTGATGATTATTCTTTAGCAATGGGTGCAGAAATCCGTACTGACGAATATCGCATTTTAGAAGGTAATGAGTACGCATACCGCGATTACGATACAACCAACGGTGTAAGTATTTACAACGGCTTAAGTGGTGGTGTTGGCTCTGAAGATGCATCAGGTGGTTCACAAGGTTTTGGTGGTTCAGCTCCTGCATCATCAGTTGATGAATCGCGTGATGTAATTTCATTTTACATAGATGCAGAAGCTTATGTGATTGAAGATGTAATTTTATCGGGTGCACTTCGCTACGATAACTACAAAGGCTTTGGTGATACAGTAAACTTTAAGCTTGCTGGTAACTGGTCTGTAACCGACGATATTTCACTACGTGGTGCATTAAGCTCAGGTTTTAGAGCGCCTTCAATGCAGCAGCTTTACTTTAATAACGTAAGTACGCAATTTGTTGTTGGTACTAATGGTAATTTAGTTGCAGAAGAGGTTGGTACATTTAGAAATGATTCAACACTTGCGCAAAGCTTAGGTATTCCAAAGCTTAAAGAAGAAAAATCACAAAACCGTAGTTTAGGTATTGTATATAACGTTACAGATAATATTAATGTAACCGTTGATTACTACTCAATTGATATTGACGACCGTATTGTAATTAGTGACCGCTTAGGTAAAGGTTTATCTACAAGCCTTGATGCTGCACTAAATAGTGCGGGTGCTGGCGTAGGTCAGTTCTTCTTAAATGGTGCTGATACAGAAACTCGTGGTGTTGATTTTGTAGCAACGTGGAACACTGAAGGTTTAGGCGGCACGCTTGATTTTACACTTGCAGCTAACTTTACTAAAACAGATGTTGTATCGTTATTTTCGCCTGCTGGCTCAAGCCTTGAGACAGTAAACGTAGAAGATATATTTTCAGCTGAAGACATCTCTATTATTGAAGAGTGGCAACCAGAAGATCGTATTAACTTAAGTGCGCTTTATCAACGTGACGATTGGACAGTTAACCTGTCACTTAATCGCTTTGGTGAGTACACAGTAGAAGATGGTGGTCGTCAAACGTATGGCGCAGAAATTTTAACTGACGTTAAAGTTAACTACTTCGTTACTGAAGATTTGTCGGTAAATATTGGTGCAAATAACTTGTTTGATGTTTACCCAGATAAAAACGAAATAGGTAACTCTCGCTCAGGTACTATTGTGGATGCTAGTGGCAACACAGTAATAAGTAGCTCAGGTGTGTTTGACTACTCACGTCGTTCTGCTCCATTTGGATTTAACGGTGCTTACTACTACGTAGGCGCAGAATACCGTTTTTAATTAATAACCTCCCTTTCGTTATTTAACTCAAAGGGCCGTAAGGCCCTTTTTTTGGTTTTATATTGGGCTGTTTTATTTAGAAATCAAACTTATTGAATAATCATCGTATTGCTTAATATTATTCATTACACTCATTAAAGTATTATGTGTACTGTTTTCGTCTGCGGTTATAAGTACCGAACTTATTTCATATTTAGCCGCGAACATCGCTAAATTAGTCGCAACTTGCTCTAAATCAATTAACCTCCCTGAAAAATATACTGCGTTACTTTCATCAATTCTAAATAAAGCATTTTTAACAGGCTTATCTATTTGAGGGCTGTCGAGTGGTCGGTTTAATTCAATAGCCACAGGTTTTACAAAAGATGTAGTTACAATAAAGAAAATTAGTAATATGAACACTATGTCTAACATCGGGGTCATATCTACATCAGCATTATTTTGCAGTTTAGTTAGTTTACTTTTCATATTGGACCTTATTTTTAATTAAATGCTGCGGCGCCACAGCAAGGTTTTAGGTACCTATTAACAAAATTAGCACAGCAAAAATAAAGCGTGGTTAAATAAATATTCTAATAACATTAAATATTTGTATTCATTATGTATTTAAAATGTGGCGAAATAAGGTGGTGTTTGTAGCAATCTGCTTATATGGGGTCTATATGGCATCGTTATAGTGTGATTTAATTCGTTAAATTGCTTAAAGATTTATGCAGATTGGTATTAGAGGCAATAAAAAACCCAGCGCTAGGCTGGGTTGTATTTATGCGTTATGTAAGCTTACTGCTTTTGCATACGGCTCATTTCTGCATGGCAGCTTTGCATTGTTAATAATGTTTTAGCCAGTGCAGCTTCGCAATCAGCCGGTTGTGGTTTATCCATAGCGGCTTTAATTTCTACAAGCGTTTTATCTTCTACTTCTTCAAGCTCTTTTACATACGTGCTGTCGTTATGTGAGGTGAATGTAGTAAGTAAGGCTGTGTATGCACGTCGTGCTTCAACTGCGAAAGATGAACCATCTTCGCGTTCGCCTTTTTCATTAATTGCATATGGCTGCAAGCGCTCAACACTCACTTTTCGGGCATCTATCATGCGCTGAAAAAGTGCGCCAATAGCAGGGTCTTCAACTTTTTCCTGTGCTTTTTGATAAAAATCGATGCCGCTGTTCATAACTTGAATGATGTCAGTAATATGATTTACTTCTGATCCTTGATGGGTGTTCATAATGACCTCTTTAATTAAATGAATGTATAGTTCAATTTAATTAAAGCAAGGTGTGTTCCAAGTTCATGACTTGTTTTAAGCTCATGTTTATTAACGGTTTGTTTTTTATTTTTGGAGTTGCTAAGTTAATAGAGTAGGTATTAACCTAGCAATTTTTACATTATATTGTGTAATAAAGTTATTTTAGCTCTTCAGCTACTTCAGCTACTTTTTGGCGTAACCAGATGTGGCTCGCATCGCGATGTAACAGTGGGCTCCAAATCATATCAAGCTCAAAAGGAGGAATTGGAAACGGTGGCTCTAAAATTTTAAGCCCCGGATCATCTAAGTATATATTTGCGGCTTTTGAAGGAAGGGTCGCAATCAAATTTTTCTCTTTAGCTAAATGAATCGCTACATGGTAGTTACGCGTAAAAGTGGCAATGTTACGATGTTTACCAAAGTGGGCAAGTGCTTCGTCAACCCAACCAAGTTTTTGCACATCTTTAGGGTCCATGCCCACGCCTACACCAAAACCTGTTTTACTCACCCATATATGGCGCGCTTTTAAGTAGCTGTCGAGGCTAAAGTTTTCAATAATAGGGTTGTCGGCCTTAACTAAGCAGCAAAAACTGTCTTTCCAAATACGTTTATGATGAAAAGACTGAGGTAAGTTTTCAAAACGGTTGATTGCCATATCTACTTTACCGTTTTCTACGTCATGAAAGGTTACATCACTTGGTGTGAGTATATCTAAAGTAGTATCGGGGGCTTCTTCGTGTAGTTTACTTAAGAGCTTTGGCGCTAACGTACTTGCAGCGTAATCACTGGCCATTATTCTAAATACACGTTTACTCTGGCTTGCCTCAAATTCTCTATTAGGTGCTAGGGTTTCTTCAAGCGTCATTAATATGCCACGAATAACGGGTTGTAACTCTAAAGCGCGCTCTGTCGGGACCATACCATCGCTGGTACGAACTAAAATAGGGTCGTTAAATAAGTTACGAAGACGTTTAAGGCCATTACTCATTGCGGGCTGCGTAATACTCAATTGATTAGCAGCGCGTGTTACATTGCATTCTCGAAGCAATGTATCGAGATAAACGAGTAAATTTAAATCTATTTTACTTATATTCATTGTGTGTCCTTTGCGTCTACCAGTGATGGATAAATCGCTGTGCTGTCGGGTAAGGGTAAATATGACTTACCTGCCCATTTTTTATATTTTGTTGAGCCTGCTTCCAAAAGCTAACATCTATAAGCTCTGGATGAGTGCTGAGGAAAAACTTTTTATACATAGGATTAGGCATTACAAATGTACATAACTGCTCTGGGAATACATCTTGTGGTGCAACAGAGTAACTTTGTTCATCCATTAAATAATCGTCGTAGCTCTTTGCTTTTGGTAATGCTCTAAAGTTCATATCTGTTAGGTATTGAACTTCATCGTAATCGTAAAAAATAATACGTTTGTGCTTACTTACACCAAAGTTTTTTAAGAGCATATCGCCAGGAAATATATTAACGGCAATCATTTCTTTTAGAGCTTGCCCGTATTCTTCAATCGCGTCTGCGGCACTTTCTTCATCAGCATTTTCTAAAAATAAATTGAGTGGTGTCATGCGCCGTTCAATATATAAATGCTTGATGATCAACCATTCGCCTTCAATTACCATTGATGAGCCAATTGTTTTATGTAATTGCGCAAGTAAATTACTATCAAAACGTGCCAAAGGAAATACGACGTTAGAATACTCTATGGTATCGGCCATTCTGCCAACGCGATCATGGTTTTTTACTAGTTGATAACGCTTTAATACGGTATCACGGCCGAAGGGCTTACTTTCACCAAATTTGTCTTTTATTACTTTAAAAACATAACCAAATGAGGGAAGGGTAAATACCATCATCACCATACCGGGAGTACCCGGTGCAATTGTAAACTCATCATTAGAGTGAGATAAGTGATTTAAAAACTCTCGATAAAACTCAGTTTTACCCTGCTTATGAAAACCCACTGCGTTATAGAGCTCAGCAAGTGTTTTGTTTGGCATAAGCTGATTCAAAAACCGGACAAGTGCTGAAGGTGCATGAGTCTCTACCATAAAGTAGGCGCGGGCAAAGCCAAAAATGACACGCATTTGAGACGATTTAGTTAAAAGTGCATCTAAATATAATCCGTTATCTTCATCGTGCAATACGGCGATTATAAAAGGCTGAACCCCACTTTTTGAAACAACACGACCAACAATATAAGCTGCTTTATTACGATAAAAAGGTGTGTGCAAAATATCAAAGCGCATTTGCCAAGGTTGGTGATGTGTATCGGGTGCTTGTTTATAAAAAGCTTTAACAAGAAGGCGAATATCACGCTCTAAATTTACAAATGGGGCTTTAAAATCAAAATGATTAATAATGCGTTTTATTGTTGGCTTTAGGCCATCAACTACTGGAAAGTATGTCCTATATTCGGCCTCAACAGGTACTGAAGGAGCATCTTTCAAAGTTGCTTCTACAAATATAAAGTCATTATGAAAATAGCGCCTATGGTACAGCCGGCAAAATACAGAATTATAAAAGGTTTCGGCGAGTTCTGCTTGAGGGTGGAAACATAAAAAGTGCTGATATATCTTTTTAACTTCGAGCCATAGGCTTTCATCTAATTGCTCTGTTGGGGTTTCTTTTTTTAGCGCTTGTGTGGTTTCGTTAACACGATCATCATAATAGCTGATACGCAAACGGCTGATATCATTAATTGCTTGCCAATCTTTTTTTGCAAAGGCGAGAGGGGCTTTGGCCGTTGTTTTTTGAAATAGCTGATAGTGCCTTTTAAAACCCGTTAAAATTAATTCAGCAATATGGCGAGGCTGCATTTGCACTCCTTAATAGTCCCTAGAGCTTATACTCTATTGTGTTAAGGGTATGTTATTTTAAGTTTAAAACCAAGATAAATATTACTTGCTAATTAACAGTGATTTATTGGTATTGAGCTATCTTTTTTTCGAGAATTTTAATTTGTTTAGTAATAACCAATACATCTTTTTTGTACTCTTTATTAATTATTTTTAGTTTTTTAGTAATGTCTTTGGTAATACGCTTTTTATCATCAATGGCTAGAATATGATTTAATCGTTCTTGTTGTTTATATTCGGTACGCTGCTTATTACGATCAAGTATTGTTAGTTTATGGTTATTACTGCGAAGCTCTGCCTGTAAGCCAGATAGAAGCCTTTCACGTTCAAGCTCATTCAGTTGTTTAGTGTAGTCAACCTTAGGACCAGAATACTGATTACCCGTCGTGTTAACTTTATAAGTCGTTGCTTCGTCGTCACACGGCAGTTGAGAGAAGATTGTGCCTTTTTCTGTTACACATTTGTAGTAAGTGGTATCGCTAAAGCTAAAAAAACTGATAAGTAAAAAGCTAGAATGGAGAATATAACGAGAAGTTTTAAACATACGTGTCATCCTTGGTTTTTATATCTAACAACAATATAAAACTATAACCTAGCTTGGTGGTATATCAAGCTAGGTTAGGATAACTGTTATTGGGTAAAGGTTTTGAGCTTTTTAATACTCTGTACTAAAAATGGTATATCTAAACCTTGTTCAATAGAAAAACCTTCAGCGGCAGAGATGTTTTTAAAGTTACCATCTGAATCTATTAAGGTAATCCTATCTTTTTTATAGGCTATAACGACACCCTGAGAGTAGTTAACGCCCATATCATCTTTTTTCTTGTATAAATTAACGCCCAGCATTGTTTGCTTAGCAATGGCTTTACAATTTAAATATTGGCCAACACTTGTTGCAATTAAATCGCTAGGTTGAATAAGTCCATCTACTTTAGAAATACGTTTGTCGGAGCTATATAAAGTTGATGTTGTTACTACTTCTTGCTTGTTATTGGCAAGACTAAAAGCAAAAACCTGTGTTTTATCATCTCGTACAACGGCGTTATCGCTACTTTTAATAACTCTAATTGCGCTAGAACTATGTGCTTGATCATTTATAAAACTAAGTTCTTCCACGCCGGTTACTTCAATGCTGCGGCGCTGACTTTGCCATGCGGGAAGAGTTTGATCTCTTAAAATTGCTGCTTTATAAAAAGCTGGCAAACCATACACTAAGCTAAATAGCATATCGTCGTGATTAGTTGGCTGTAAAAACTGCTCTGTTTTGTGTAAGTTTTTATTATCGGCAACAAATTTAGCGAGTTGTTGCTGGGTTTCAAATACAAAAATATCTACATTGGCTTGTGTGTAGTCCTCGCACTTATCAAGCGGGCTTGGCATTTGATAACTAATGTTTTGGTTATTAATTTTTACGTTATGTGCTTGCTTATAGCTTTCTATATCAAGCAGGTCATTTTTAGCTAATAAACTTTTAGCGGTAGTAGGGTATGACAGTGGTAGTACATTATCTTGCTTCGTTACGTCAAAGTTTAAATTTGCGTCAGCCCAAATATGAATACTGTGACTAAGTGAAAAACACACTATTAAAAATGAAATTGCGTAACGTGCAAATTTATATTGTTTTAAGCGCTCAAGGTGTTGCCATGTGTAATTACTCACAAGTAGCTGAAAGCCTAAAATAAGTAATACAATCCCACTGGCTAAAATGGTTGTTAAAGCAGGTGAACTGGTTAAACGATGCCACAACAATGAAATGATTTCAGGCAAGGCAGATATACTTAGATGATAACCCAAATTAACGTAAACATAAGCATCAAGGGTAAGCAGTGAAGCGCCTAGTGTGGCTATAACAGCCGCCATGCCTCGTATATGTCGTGGGTAGGGGAATATTAAACTAAGCGGAAATACCGTCAGCACAAACGCTAAAAAGGCGATAAAACTAGTGTGGCTTAACCACGTTACTAGCATATAAGTAATGCCCATAAAGCTTGTTGGTGGCGAGTCGGCAAATAAGTAGCTTAAGCTAATAAATAGCGCCAAGCCAATATTGGCAAAAGTAAACCAATGGCCCCAGCTTAATAGCTGACTCGCTTTTGATGAAAACTGATTGTGCTGCGATAAATTCATAGAGTTTATTTAACCGACTGTGATAGAGCTTTTGCAAAGTTCTCAGTTACGGCTTGTCTTTTCCCTGTTGGTACATGCTCTTTTAAGATATGCGTGATAGAATTTCCTAAACACATAAGGCTTAAATCTACCGGCGCATTGTGTTTAGTTAGCACATCAATAAGCTGATCGACGATTTGTTCTACTTCTTCATTAGAGTATTTTGATAAGATTGGCATCAGTTGGTTCAATAAAATAGTTATATTCTCGTATTTTAACACTAGAGGCGTGAAAAACAAAGATGACAACAGACGTTAAAAAATTAGTCGTTCATTATGTAGACAAAAAAGACGACGATACGCAAATTCACCTTCGAAATGATGAGATGGTAATTAACGATAAAGTAGCCGTTTTTATCGAACAATTACATCATGCATATAATGGTAAGCCAGGTAAAGGTTACTGTGCTTTCAGTGGTGATAAAAACAGCGTTGTAGCATCTGCAATGCAAAGCTACCGTAACGATGAGTTAGGCTTTTGGCATATGACCGAGCAAGCCTCAACGGTTTTAAAAGAAGAGCTTGATAAGTATGCATTTAGTGAAACAGGCTATTTAGTATTTTGTCATTATCAGTATGTTGCTACCGATTACATGTTAATTGCGATGATTAACATTAAAGAGCATTACTCTATGACCTCTGAGCTTGATTTAGCGGCTTCTCGCCATTTAGATATATCTCGCATGCAACTCGCTGCTCGTATCGATTTAACAGCATGGGATACGCAAGCAGAAGATAATCGTTATATTTCGTTTATCAAAGGACGTGCGGGTCGTAAAGTTGCTGACTTTTTCTTAGACTTTTTAGGCTGTGAAGAGGGTATTGATTCAAAACAGCAAAGCCAAGTAATGCTTAGCGCAGTAGAGGATTATTTATCAGAGCAACAGTTTGATAAATCAGAAAAAGACGATTTACGTAAACAAGTATTTGATTACTGTAATGATTGCGTAACCACAGGCGAAGATGCAAGTGTGAGCGATCTTTCAGCAACGCTTACAAAAGGCGATGACAGCCCGTTTGATAGTTTTTGCAAAGAGCAAAACTATGACTTGGAAGAAACTTTCCCCGTTGATAAAAAAACCGTAACCAGTATGGTTAAGTTTTCAGGCCTTGGTGGGGGTGTAAGTGTAAGTTTTGAACGTAAACACTTAGGTGAGCGCGTAACGTACAACGAAGCAACCGATACACTAGTGATTAAAGGCATTCCGCCAAACTTAAAAGATCAGCTACAACGTTTTATGGAAAATGAAAAAGAGTAAACTCATTTGAGCGAGTTGAAAGTTGATTTAAGAGCGCGATATTTATATCGCGCTTTTTTATACCGGTATCTAAATTTGTTGCATCGGAACAAAGCTACTAAAATATCTATTGCAAAAATAGAAGTGAAAGAAGAGTAAGTGAGAAAACACAAGCCATGCTTTATTAGCAAGACTTAGCCTTATTACTACCTCTAAAAGCGCAGCGTCTCTTAACCTCTTTGTGAATAAGTCGCTTATTACGGACGTTACTCGTCACGACAATAAGTTGTGCTTCTACAGGTTAATTTGTACTTGATATTTAATTTCGGCTGTAGGCGTGAAGTTTGCTTACGCAAGAAGCATCGCTTCTGTTTACTTAATTTCTTTGCTAACAAAACCACTTAAAGATCTATTTCACAAAGAGAAGTGAAAGAGGAGTAAATGAGAAAACACAAGCGATGGTTTATTTGCGGAGCTTTTTCAATTTAGCTTTATTGTTACCTCTAAAAGCGCAGCGTCTTTTAACCTCTTTGTGAACAAATTACTTTTTACGGGCTTTGCCCGTCACGCCAACAAATGGTGCGTCTACTCGTTAATCTTATTCACGGTGTTAAATTTCGGCTGTAGGCGTGAAGCTTGCTTACGCGAGAAGCACCGCTTCTGTTTATTTAATTTCTTTGTTAACAAAACCACTTAAAGATCTATTGAACAAAGAAGGAGTAAATTAGAAAACACAAGCCATGCTTTATTAGCAAGACTTAGCCTGATTACTACCTCTAAAAGCGCAGCGTCTCTTAACCTCTTTGTGAATAAATCGCTTATTATGAGCGTAAAGAAACTTTAATAATTATTCAAAGCATGTAAACAAAAAAGCCCCGCTATTTATCAAATAGCGGGGCTTTTTAATAAGTGTTAGTTATTAATCAACACTCATTGTTTTAGTCGTTGCAGAGCTTGCACGACCAGCAGGTTTGATAGAACCTGCACGTAAACCACTGTCTGGCACTAGTTCACGTTTATCGTGAGCCATTGCTACAGATGTATGTTTTACTTCGCTATCAGCTACAGGAGTAGGTTGTGCCATTGGCGCACTTGCAGACCCTTGAGTTACCGCTGTTTTAACATGCGGTGCTGATTTTTCAGTTTTCACTTTTGCTTCAACTTTAGCTGGCTCTTCAGTTACTACTGGCGTTTCAACTTTAGTTGGTTCTTCAGTTACTACTGGCGCTTCAACTTTAGCTGGCTCTTCAGTCACTACTGGAGTTTCAACTTTAGCTGGCTCTTCAGTTACTACTGGCGCTTCAACTTTAGCTGGCTCTTCAGTTACTACTGGCGCTTCAACTTTAGCTGGCTCTTCAGTTGCTACTGGAGTTTCAACTTTAGTTGGCTCTTCAGTTGCTACTGGAGTTTCAACTTTAGCTGGCTCTTGAGTTACTACAGGCGCTTCAACTTTAGCTGGCTCTTCTACAGCTTCAACTTTTGCTAAGTCTTCAACGGCAACGGCTTGTTCAATTTGCTGCGCTGCATCCACAGGTGTTTCTTCAGATTTCGCTTTCAGTTCTGCTTCATATTCTGCAGCTGCTTGATCAGCAACTGGAACAAATGCAGGGGCTTCATCAGATTTAACTTCTGCTTCACCTTCAGGACGTCGACGACGTTGACCAGATGCACGAAGATGACGAGGAGAACGGCGTGAGCGTGTACGTGTTTGCTCTTGCTCGTCTTCTGTAGTTGCTGTTTCATCGTTAGAATCAACAGTTTCAACGTCAACTTTTTCCTCTTTAATATGCGCTGTTTTTTCTGCCGGAGCTTGCGTTTGCTTTTCTACAACAGGTGCTTGCTCTTGAACTTGTGGAGTATCAATAACTACAGCTTGTTCAGGTGTTTGCTCTGTTGAGTTAGCTTGCTCAGCGTTTTCATCTTGCAGACGTACTTTTTTACGTATGTTACGACGTTGACGGCGAACTTTAGGCTTTTGCTCTTTAGGCTCTACAGCTTGAGCTGGCTTAGAATCAGTTTCTACTTCTACTTCTGCTTTTACAGGGGCTTCAGTTTTAACTTGATCTTTTTCTTCGCTTTTATGCTCTGGGCGCTTACGAGAGTTAGGGTTACGACGACGCTTATTGCGGTTCTCGTTTCTCTCTTGAGTCTCGGTACTTGTTGCTGCTGGTGAGTCTGTTTTAACTTCCTCTTCAGCTGCAGGGCGCTCATTGCGTGGTTTATTAGTGCGCGGGTTATTATTACGACGACGTTGGTTGTTATTACGACGACGATTATCGTTACCACGGCGAGCGTTATTACGCGCTTCTTGCTGCTCTTTTTCTACAGCTTCTTTTTTCTCTTCTACTGTTTCGCTTGCAAATAATGATTTAAACCATTTAGTGATTGCTTCAAACAAGCCACCTTCAGTTTTAGTCTCTGTTACTACAGGCTGAGCTACTGGTGCAGGCGCTGCTTGTGGAGCCGGTGTAGAAGGCATTACAACACCTTTTAGCATTGGCTCTTCACGTACTGGTGCACTTGGTGATTTTGACATCTCAAATGCTTCAGGTTCAGGCGCAACAACTTGTCCGTAACTTACCGTTTCAAGTGTTTCGTCTTTACGTAAACGCATAACTTCGTAATGTGGTGTTTCCATATGTTGATTAGGAATAATCACTACGTCACATTTATGATGTTTTTCAATGCGATGAACACTACGACGTTGCTCATTTAATAAATAAGCGGCAACGGCAACAGGCACTTGTGCATTTACTTGTGCTGTGTTGTCTTTAATTGCTTCTTCTTCAATTAAACGAAGAATAGAAAGCGCGATTGATTCGTTTGAACGAATAGTACCTTGGCCACTACAACGTGGGCATGGGCCTTGGCTTGCTTCACCTAATGAAGGACGCAAACGCTGACGCGACATTTCAAGTAAACCAAAGCGTGAAATTTTACCAATTTGAACACGAGCACGATCTGGACGAGCAGCATCTTTTAAACGATTTTCTACTTCACGTTGATGACGCGGAGGTGTCATATCGATAAAGTCGATAACAATTAAACCACCTAAGTCACGAAGACGTAATTGACGTGCAATCTCATCGGCCGCTTCTAAGTTAGTATTAAGTGCTGTTTCTTCAATATCGCCGCCTTTAGTTGCTTTAGACGAGTTGATATCGATAGACGTTAGTGCTTCAGTTGGGTCAATTACAATTGAACCACCAGAAGGCAAGCGTACTTCACGCTGGAACGCAGACTCAATTTGGCTTTCAATTTGGTAATGCGTAAATAAAGGAGTGTCACCTTGATAAAGCTTAACACGGCTCATAAAGTCAGGACGAAAACGCTCAATGTGCGCTTTAGCTTCTTCAAAAACACGTGGTTTATCAATTAAAATTTCGCCAATATCACGACGTAAATAATCGCGTATCGCACGGAATATTACATTGCTTTCTTGGTGTATTAAAAATGGCGCTTTAGCACTATCGGCTGCTTGTCTAATTGCTTCCCAATGTACTAATAATGCTTTTAAATCGTAGTTTAATTCTTCAAACGATTTACCAACACCCGCTGTACGAACAATTAAGCCCATACCTTTAGGAAGTTCTAAACGACCCAATGCTTCTTTAAGTTCAGTACGTTCATCACCTTCAATGCGACGAGAAATACCGCCAGCACGTGGGTTGTTAGGCATAAGCACTAAGTAGCTACCAGCAACACTGATAAAAGTAGTTAACGCAGCGCCTTTTTGGCCACGCTCTTCTTTATCAACTTGTACTATTACTTCTTGACCTTCTTTGATCACGTCGCGGATGTTAGGGCGACCATGAAAAGTGTAACCTGCAGGGAAGTAAGTACGGGCAATTTCTTTTAAAGGAAGGAAACCATGGCGGTCAGCACCGTAATCAACAAATGCTGCTTCAAGAGATGGTTCAATGCGAGTGATTTTGCCTTTATAAATATTGGCTTTTTTCTGTTCGTGACCTGGGCTTTCGATATCTAAATCATAAAGGCGCTGGCCATCAACCAGTGCTACGCGCATTTCTTCTTGCTGCGTTGCATTGATTAGCATACGTTTCATATTGTTACTCTACTTATTTATGTCGCTGACATGACGATGTTTTTCTCGCCTGTTCAGTTGTCCCTATTTTTAGAATGTGCAGCCTCACGACTGGGTCTTTAACGGAACGGCTCTGTTTCTCGTATGCAGTATTTTAAATGCTGGCAAACAATAGCAATTATTATCGCTATTAAATTCTTAATGGTGCTAAAACTGTCGGCTTTTCAGCTACGTTTACAAGTTTTACCCAGAAGTCGGCCTGTCATATTAATCTTACTAAATATCATTCATATTAGGCGCGTAGGGCTCATTAAGTTGGTGAGCAATACATACTGATGTATCGCTAATATCCGTTTTAAGAGCAAAAATCGCTGCCGATGTTAATGAACGCTTATTTATTAGATTTTTTTAGTTCTAAATAAGCTGCTATACGGTACTACAATAATTGAGCTAGTGCTGAACGACGTTTTTTACGTCGTCACTATCAGACAAATTATCTGTTCATTGCTTTCTCTAGCACGTTAAAAATCGCTTCATGTTCAAACTTAACCAGCAATATATTACGCGCATTGCCGTTAATTGATCGCACGTGTTAACTGAGGAGGCATAAAAGCTTTGGAAAACTTAACTCGGATCTGTATGATCGGCTACCCAGAATGTGCATCACGAATGTTTTAATGTGTTAAAAAGCACCGTTGTTATTTGCAAATACTAAATATTTGCGCTGCTGATTATCCCACTATTATTACAGTGTTAGCAACTAAATTATTTTACTTAAATTAGTGATTAGGCAATGTCAGAAAAAAACGACTTACAAGTAACTTATGTCACGATCAACGAAGACCATTTAGGTCAGCGTATTGATAACTTTCTTATTACCCATTTAAAAGGGGTGCCTAAAAGCGCTATTTATAAACTTTTGCGCAAAGGTGAGGTACGCGTTAATAAAAAGCGTATTAAGCCTGTATATAAACTACAGCTTGAAGATGTACTTCGTATTGCACCTATCAGAGTTGCTGAGCGTGAAGAATTTGTTCCATCAAAGTTAGACAAAGTAACACGCCTTGAAAACGATATTTTATTTGAAGATAAATACCTCATCGTTATCAATAAGCCATCAGGTATGGCTGTTCATGGTGGCAGTGGCTTAAGTTATGGTTTAATTGAAGCACTACGCGCACTTCGCCCAGAAGAACGTAGCCTTGAGCTAGTTCATAGGCTTGACCGTGATACATCGGGTTGTTTACTTATCGCGAAGCGTCGTTCGGTGTTAACCGCATTGCATGAACAACTTCGTGAAAAAACAATGGAAAAAAATTACTGGGCGCTTGTAGAAGGGCAGTGGGACTCTAAAACTAAAAACGTAACCGAAGGGCTGCGTAAAAACACACTTAAATCGGGTGAGCGCGTAGTACGCGTAGATAACACTGAGGGTAAACCTTCACATACTCGCTTTAAAGTATTAGAGCGCTTTAACGATTGCTCATTGGTACAAGCATCACCTGTTACAGGACGTACGCACCAAATTCGTGTGCATACGCAATGTAAAGGCCACCCAATAGCATGCGACGATAAATATGGCGATCAGGGTTTTGACGATTCTATGCGTAAAGTTGGTTTAAACCGATTATTTTTACACGCACACGATTTAACTTTTTATCATCCTAAAAACGAAACAACGATGCGAGTAGAAGCACCGCTGGATAAAACGCTTAAAAATACATTACTAAAATTACGTGATGCAAAACTATGATTAAAGCAGTACCAATTAAAAAATATAAGCTCGTTATTTTTGATTGGGACGGCACAGTTATGGATTCAGTCACTAAAATAGTTAACTGTATTCGTAGTAGCGCCGAGTTACTTAATATTGTGCCGCCAAGCGACTTAGCAATTAAGAATATTATTGGGATGTCGCTTGAAAAAGCAATTGACGTTTTATTTCCCAATAATGCAGCGCAGCATCAAGCGTTAATTTCTGCTTATAAGCATCAGTATAGTGTGGATACCACACCTACTCCTGTATTTGATAATGTTGCCAGCGTTTTAGGTACCTTAAAAGAGCAGGGCATTGTTTTAGCCGTAGCAACGGGTAAAGGTAGGGATGGATTAGATCGTTTACTTGAACAAAGTAAATTGCGCCACTTTTTTAGTGCAACGCGTACTAGCGACGAAGCGCAATCTAAGCCCTCTCCAGATATGTTGTATCAATTACTAGAAGAACTTGGCATAAGCGCTAATGACGCTGTAATGATTGGTGACACTCAAATAGACATGAACATGGCAAAAGCCGCTGGCATGGATAGAATTGGTGTAACTATGGGTGTACACAACGCTCAGCAACTAAATGAGCTTAGCCCTATTGCAACTGCAGATAATTATCTGCATCTGCAACAGATTTTGCTTGGCTAATTTATTTAACTAGAACTTGTCCTGAGCAGTAAGCACGTCAATACCAAACTCAGCCAGTAATTGGCTGAGTTTAATTAATGGTAATCCTATTAAACTATTAGGATCGTCACCCGTTAGTTTTTCAAATAAACAAATACCCAACCCTTCGCTTTTAAAACTACCAGCACAGTTATAAGGCTGCTCTGCGTCGCAATAAGCACTAATTTGTGCATCACTAAGTATTTTAAAAGTAACATCAAAGGGTTCAACACTCGTTTTTTTAGTGCCAGTTACAATATCGTAAACACAAAGCCCTGTTAAAAATGTTACAGTATTGCCGCTAAATAAATTTAGTTGTTTTACGGCATTTTGTTTATTATGTGGTTTACCTAAAATTTGATTGTTAAACACAGCGACTTGGTCTGATCCAATAGCTAACCCTTTGTTAAAGTGTTTATTAGCCGCTGAGGCTTTTAATTCACTTAAACGCTTAACCAGTTCAGTAGGTGTTTCGGCTTCAAGTGCTGATTCGTCAACATCCGGTGAAAACGTATCAAATGGTAAATTAAATTTTTGTAATAAAGACTGCCTAAAAGGCGAGCTTGACGCTAAAATAAGTGGGTGCTTCACGGACTGTTTTCCTTCAATAATTCAGATTGAGTTAGGATAAATCAGATCCGAGAGTAAAACACGTTAAAAACCAAGTAAAAATGGTTTTTTACTTTGACTAACAAACTAACTATCTATATGATGCAGCCCCTATGCAAAAGGTGAAAATTCCCATCACTCTTCATCCAGGCAAAGCAGCGCAGCACCGTTTAAAGTATGACGGAATTGTACCGCTTGAAAAACTTACTCGTTTAGAGAAAGTTGTGCAGGAAGAAGTAGGTGAAATAGCGGTAAAAATACATTGCAAAAACGATGATCAAGGTTTCGCTGTGATTAGAGGCAATTTGTCCACACACGTTACTGTCATTTGTCAACGTTGTAATGGTGATTTAGGGTTGGATTTGGTTCAAGACTTTGCATATTCACCAGTAGGTGAAGATACAGAGTTAGATATTTTTCCAGAAGACTACGATGAAGTAGCGCTTGATGAAAATGGTGAAGTTAACGTTTTTAATTTAATTGAAGACGAACTAATTTTAGCAATTCCATTAGTAGCTACCCACAACGAAGCTTCATGCAGTTATTCAGCAAAGCCTGCCAGCTTTGGTGTATTAAAGGCGGAAGATGATAAACCTAATCCATTTGATATTTTGAAACAACTTAAGAAAGATTCTTAGGAGAAGACTATGGCTGTACAAAAAAGCAAAAAGTCTCGTGCAAGACGCGGCATGCGCCGTTCACACGATGCGATCAGTGGTCCAACTTTAACTGTAGATCAAACATCTGGTGAGACTCATCGTCGTCACCATGTGACTGCAGATGGTTACTACAAAGGCGTTCAAGTAATTTCTAAATAAGAGATTACTTATATGCTGAAAGATCTAACCATAGCGTTAGATATGATGGGGGGCGATTACGGCCCCCGTTCATCTATTCCTGCTGCTGTTTGTGCGGTAAATGCTCATGCCAATTTAACTCTCATTTTATGTGGCAATGAACACGTTATATCTAAAGAACTCGAATCCCTCGATTCTCTACCTCATCCTAGACTCATAATTCGTCACTGTAGTGAAATAGTCACTAATGCCTGTGAACCAGCAATTGCTGTGCGTTCAAAAAAAGATTCATCCATGCGTGTTGCCCTAGATTTAGTTAAATCGGGCGAGGCTCAAGCATGTGTTAGCTCAGGTAATACCGGCGCTCTATTTTTTATGGCTCACTATGTATTAAAAATGCTGCCAGGTGTTAAACGTGCCGCACTCATTTCATCTGTTCCTACAGAGCTTAAAAACCCAGTATATTTACTTGACTTAGGTGCTAATGTGCATTGTGATGCGCAAATGTTGTATCAGTTTGGCATTATGGGCTCTATTGTTGCTGGACAAGCACTTGGTTTGGATAATCCTCGCGTTAGTTTATTAAATATTGGCGCTGAGGACATTAAAGGCCACGACGACATTAAACAAGCTGCACAATTAATGCAGCAAAGCCCACATATAAATTATATTGGTTACAGCGAAGGAAGTGATATTTTTTCGGGTAAGGCTGATGTAATTGTATGCGAAGGGTTTGTTGGCAACGTAGCACTTAAAACATGTGAAGGCATTGCCAAGCTTATTATGAATAAGTTTACAACCGCACTCGAAAAGCACCTTTTATATAAATGTATGGCGTTTATATTGCGCCCAATAATAAAAAAACTCTATAAAAGGGTGAACCCCGACCAGTATAACGGTGCTTCTCTGGTAGGATTGCGCGGTATTGTCGTTAAAAGTCATGGAAATGCGTCAGCTAAAGCATTTCAAGCAGCAATTGATGAAGCGGTAAAAGAGGTTGAACGTCAACTTCCTGATAAAATAGCCGCTATTTTCGAAAAAACACATTCTAAAGACACGGCGGTTAATCAATAATTGATGTGCCGTGTATTTCATTATTTATTTGTTTAATTAAAAAGAGCAAAGTATGGCACAAAAAATTGCACTTCTATTCCCAGGTCAAGGCTCGCAAAGCGTTGGTATGTTACAAGAACTACTAGAGAGTTCTGACATTGTTAAAGCAACATTTGCAGAAGCGTCAAATGCACTGGGTTACGACTTAGCAGAGCTAGTTCTTAATGGCCCAGAAGAAAAATTAAATCAAACCCACCGCACACAACCTGCATTACTAACTGCAAGTGTTGCTATTTACCGTGATTGGTTAGCAGCTAACCCTGATACAGACGTTGTTATGGCGGGTCACAGCTTAGGTGAATACTCAGCGTTAGTATGTAGCGATGTATTAAGCTTGAGCGAAGCCGTAAAGCTTGTTGAAAACCGTGGTTTATACATGCAAGAAGCCGTGCCAGCAGGCGTAGGTTCAATGGCTGCTATTATTGGCTTAGGCGATGAAGAAATTAAAGCGGCTTGTGCTGCCTCAGCGCAAGGTGAGGTTGTATCTCCAGTTAACTACAACTCTCCTGGTCAAGTTGTTATTGCAGGCCATAAAGCGGCAGTAGATAGAGCATCGCAAGCATGTAAAGATGCCGGTGCTAAACGTGCATTACCACTTTCTGTTAGCGTACCGTCACATTGTGAGTTAATGAAGCCAGCAGCTGACAAGCTAGCAGCAGACTTAGCCGCTTTAATATTTAATACACCTAAGTGTGATGTAATTAATAATGTTGATGTAAAAGCTGAAACGTCAGCTGATGCAATTAAAGATGCACTAGTACGCCAGCTTTACAGCCCAGTTCGCTGGACAGAAACAGTACAAGCCTTGGTTGCACAAGATGTAACACAAAGCTACGAATTTGGTCCTGGTAAAGTATTAACAGGACTTGCTAAACGAATTGATAAAGCAATGGTTTGTGGTTCGGTAAACGACGCCGCTTCAATCGCTGCAGCTAAATAAGAGTATATAAAATGTCTAATTTATTTTCTTTAGAGGGCAAAGTTGTCCTAATTACTGGCGCCAGCCGTGGTATTGGTAAAGCAATTGCAAACACATTAGTTGCACAAGGCGCTAAAGTTGCAGGTACTGCAACAAGTGAGTCAGGCGCTGCTAAAATTAGTGAGTACCTAGGTGAAAACGGTAAAGGTTATGCATTAAACGTAACCGATCCTGCATCTATTGAAGCAACACTTGCTGCAATAAAAGCTGATTTAGGCGATATTGACGTACTTGTAAATAACGCAGGTATTACACGCGATAACTTATTAATGCGTATGAAAGAAACTGAGTGGGACGATATTATTGACACTAATTTAAGCTCAGTTTTCCGTTTATCTAAAGCGGTACTTCGTCCAATGATGAAGAAAAAGAAAGGCCGTATTATTAACATTGGCTCAGTAGTGGGTACTATGGGTAATGCAGGTCAAGCTAATTATGCAGCGGCTAAAGCGGGTGTAATTGGTTTTTCTAAGTCACTTGCGCGCGAAGTTGCATCACGCGGTATTACAGTTAACGTAATCGCACCTGGTTTTATTCAAACAGACATGACTGATAATTTAACTGATGAGCAAAAAGCAGCAACACTTGCAAATGTTCCAGCAGGGCGTTTAGGCCAACCAGACGAAATTGCTGCTGCAGTATGTTATTTAGCATCTGACGCGGCTGCGTATGTATCAGGCGAAACTTTGCATGTAAATGGCGCGATGTACATGGTTTAATCGCCATTGTACCTAGATTGCTACTTGATAAAGTTAAGTAAGTTACCTCAAAAACATTGAATTATTTGTGAACTTGCTTTAAACATACTTGAAATCGCTGCGAAAATAAGCGATAAAAGACAAAACACACACTCAGAGGTTTGACCAGACAATTATTTATGGTCAAATCATTGAATCAGAGAATTATGCGGCGTAAACTACGCCGCAATCTGAAAATAACGCATTGGCGTTTTTAATAAAGGAAAGAAGAATGAGCGATATCCAAGAACGCGTAAAGAAAATTATCATTGAACAACTAGGTGTTAAAGAAGAAGAAGTTAAAAATGAATCTTCTTTCGTAGATGACCTAGGTGCAGATTCTCTTGATACTGTTGAACTAGTAATGGCTCTTGAAGAAGAGTTTGATACTGAGATCCCAGATGAAGAAGCTGAGAAGATCACTACAGTACAAACTGCTATCGATTACGTTACAGCACACGCTGAGTAATTAATCGCACGTTAAAGGCAGCATCCGCTGCCTTTAATTTTTTATATCCAAACCACCTCAAAGTTCGTGATTCAAAACTTAAATCTCAATGCTCAATTTTAGCTAAAAATTAATTTTGATTGTGTTATGCGTTTTTAATCTATTTTGGGACTAGCACTTTGAGGTAGCTTGGGTATGATCATCCCCTTGTAAAATTCCCCTTATTGGAGGCAAACCGTGGCTAAACGTCGAGTTGTCGTAACTGGCTTAGGAATGTTGACGCCGCTAGGTAATGATGTTCAATCAACCTGGCAAGGCTTATTAGATGGTAAAAGTGGCATTCAAACAATAACGCACTTTGATACATCAAAATTTGGTACTAAATTCGCTGGTTTAATAAATGACTTTGATGCAACTGCATACATGTCAGCGAAAGATACTAAAAAAATGGACTTGTTTATTCAGTACGGTATTGCAGCGGGTGTTCAAGCCTTTAAAGATTCAGGCCTTGAAATTACTGAGCAAAACGCAGCACGCATTGGTGTAGCCGTGGGCTCTGGTATTGGTGGCTTAACACTTATTGAAGAAAATCACATTAAGCTATTAAACAGTGGTCCTCGCAAGTTATCGCCATTTTATGTGCCGTCTACCATTATTAATATGATCTCAGGTCATTTATCAATAATGCATGGACTTCGTGGTCCTAATATTTCAATTGTAACTGCTTGTACAACTGGTTTGCATAATATTGGCCATGCAGCGCGTATGATTGCCTACGGTGATGCAGATGCAATGGTTGCTGGCGGTGCAGAAAAAGCCTGTACCCCAATTGGTATGGGTGGCTTTAATGCTGCACGTGCACTTTCAACACGTAACGACTCGCCACAAGCTGCTTCTCGTCCTTGGGATAAAGACCGCGATGGCTTTGTGCTTTCTGACGGTGCTGGTGTTGTTGTAGTAGAAGAGTACGAACATGCTAAAGCACGTGGCGCTAAAATTTATGCTGAGCTTGTAGGCTTTGGTATGAGTGGCGATGCGTACCACATGACGTCACCACCAGAAGATGGTGCGGGCGCGGCACTTGCAATGCAAAACGCACTAAACGATGCGCAAGTAAACGCTGAGCAAATTGGTTACATTAACGCACACGGCACATCTACAAATGCAGGCGATAAAGCAGAAACTGCGGCTGTTAAGTCTATTTTTGGTAATGCAGCTAAAGATGTAATGGTAGGCTCGTCTAAATCGATGATGGGTCACTTGTTAGGTGCTGCAGGTTCAGTTGAATCGATTATTTCGATTTTATCACTGACAGATCAAAAAGTGTCGCCAACTATCAACCTTGATAACCCAGACGAAGGGTGTGACTTAGATTATATTGCTCACACTGCACGTGATGCAAAGTTAGACTTTGCACTGTGTAACTCGTTCGGTTTTGGTGGTACTAATGGCTCGTTGCTATTTAAAAAGGTATAATCTTTTTTAACAACGAATCAAATTATAAGAGCTCAGTTGTTTAACTGGGCTTTTTTTATATGCCAAACAAAATGCAAACAATAATAGCAGTAGATCAAAACAGCACTTTAAGCACGCGTGACAGGGGCTTAAATTACGGTGATGGCTTTTTTACAACCGCTAAGGTTGTTGATGGGCAAGTACAGTATTGGGCTCATCATAAAGCGCGTTTGATTGAATGCGCACAGCGCTTGGGTTTTCCTGAGTTAGACTTTAATAGCCTTGAAAATCGAATTGCTTTGCATATAAACGCTGCACCACTAAACGTGCTTAAAATACTTGTAACGCGAGGCGAAGGCGGGCGTGGTTATGGGCTGCCAAGTGAGTGTAATGTCACTATTTTATTGAGTGTATTAGATTACCCGAGTAATTACAGTGAGCTTGCTAAAAAGGGTGTAAATCTCGAAATAAGCCCCATTAAGTTAGCGACACAGCCTTATTTAGCAGGCCTCAAAACATTAAACAGGCTCGAGCAAGTGCTAATTAAAAAAGCAATGCAAACACAAGACTGCGACGATGTGTTAGTGCTTGATTACAATAACAATGTAATTGAAGCTTCAGCAGCTAATATTTTTGCGATTAAAAATAAGTGTGTGTTTACGCCATTGCTTGATGAGTGCGGAATAAAGGGCGTTTATCTACAATCGTTATGTGATAAATTGCCTGTTGAATTTAAACGCGTGAAAGTAGAAGATTTAACCCAAGCAGACGCCGTATTTGTGTGTAATAGCTTAATGGGAGCAGTACCCGTTAAACGTATTGAGCAACAGGTATTTAATACAGACGACAGCAACGCATTACTAACTAAATTATTAGCCAAGGAGGCTGAGTGTTAAAAGTTATTTTATCGGTACTTTTTTTAGCTGTTATAACCACTGCTATTGGTTACCAGCAATTACAAGCAACAACAAATAGCCCGCTAAAAGTAACTGAAAACACACAATTTGAAGTTAAGCATGGCACTGGCTTTAATAAGTTATGTCAGCAGTGGCAAGCTAATAACTGGGTAGAGAGTTGCTGGCGTTATCAGGTAATTGCAAAATTAGACCCAACACTTACCGATTTAAAAGCAGGGCTTTACGAGTTAACAGCCGATAGTGTTATCAACAACGTAAAAAAAATTAACCAAGGCCAGCAAATCAATTTTAGTTTTACCATTATTGAAGGGCAAAACTTACGTGAAGTACTAAGTGCTATTAAAAAGGCCAATAATTTACAAAACGATCTAAAAAGTGATGAACTAAGTACCCAAATACTGGGTAATAATACGCACTTAGAAGGTTGGTTATTTCCCGACACTTACCATTATCATAATAACGATACCGCAAGCGGTGTATTAAAACGTGCCGCACAAAAAATGCAGCAAACGTTAGACGATGCTTGGCAGCAGCGCGCAGTTGATCTCCCTTACAAAACAGCATACGAAGCACTTATAATGGCCTCAATTATTGAAAAAGAAACAGGCCTTGCTAGCGAACGTCCGTTAATTGCATCAGCGTTTGTTAATCGATTAAACACCAATATGCGCTTACAGACCGATCCAACCGTAATATACGGATTAGGCGCTGATTTTGATGGCGATATTAAACGCAAAGATTTACGCGATTATACGCCTTACAATACGTATCGTATTAATGGTTTACCACCAACACCGATTGCAATGCCTTCAAAAGCCGCTATTTTAGCTGCAGTTAATCCGCCTCAAAGTGAATACGTTTACTTTGTAGCAAAAGGCGATGGTACCGGTAGCCACCAATTTTCAACCACGTTAAAGCAGCATAATGCGGCGGTTAAAACGTATATATTAAATAAAAAGAATTAATTGTTTATGAAACCAAAATTTATAGTAATAGAAGGGCTAGAAGGCGCGGGTAAATCAACCGCTATTTCGTTATGCCAAGACTTTTTAAACAAACAAAAAATAGACTTCATTAACGTCCGCGAACCTGGCGGCACACCGCTTGCTGAATCGCTTCGTACGCTTGTAAAAGCAGAGCACGAAGAAGAAATTGCCTTTGAAACCGAGTTGCTTATTATGTACGCAGCACGTTCGCAATTAATGCACAATGTTATTACCCCAGCGCTTGATAAAGGCCAATGGGTACTTGCCGATCGTCATGACTTATCGTCTCAGGCGTATCAAGGTGGTGGGCGTGGTATTAGCTCAAATACATTAGCTTCACTTTCGTCAATGGTATTAAAGGGCTTAAAGCCTGATTTAACTATTTACCTTGATATTGATCCAGTGATAGGCCTTGAACGTGCAAAAGGACGTGGTGAGCTTGACCGTATTGAACAAGAAGCCATTGAGTTTTTTCAGCGTACACGTATGCGTTATGTTGAACTTGCTAAT
Source organism: Pseudoalteromonas sp. SWYJZ19 (assembly GCF_015864375.1). NCBI lineage: Bacteria > Pseudomonadati > Pseudomonadota > Gammaproteobacteria > Alteromonadales > Pseudoalteromonadaceae > Pseudoalteromonas > Pseudoalteromonas sp. SWYJZ19. The sequence goes on along the minus strand of NZ_JADYXI010000014.1, from coordinate 4,684 downwards.
GACGACAACACAATTAAAACGGTTGATGCAAACCAAAGTATTGATAAAGTACATCGCGATATAACCAATGTACTGCATTCATTTTTTGAAGGCCTAAAATAATATGCCATTGCCGTGGCTACATGATACCCAAGCACGTTTAGCGCAAAGTTATCGCGCAGAGCGTTTTCATCATGCGCAATTATTTTGTGGGCCTGTTGGCGTAGGTAAATTTGAGTTAAGTGATGAGCTTGGTAATGCTTTGTTATGCCAAAATATTGCTAAGCAGGTAGTAGCGCCAAATAGTATGCTAAAACCTTGCGGGCAGTGTAAAAGCTGTTTACTTACTCTTGCGGGTACTCACCCCGACAAGCGCTTAACGCAGGTAGATGGGCAAAGCATAGGCGTAGACGATATACGTGGCATTAGTGATTTTATGAATCACTCAGCTGCGCAAAATGGTAATAAAGTCGCGATAATCGAAAATTGCGAAAAAATGACTACAGCCGCAGCTAACGCATTATTAAAAACACTTGAAGAGCCAACTAATAGCCGCTTTTTAATATTAACTACAAGCCAACCAGCACAGCTCCCTGCAACTATTTTAAGTCGATGTGCTAAAAGTGATGTAAAAATAACAAATACAGCACTTGCTCAGCAATGGCTAGAGACATTAGATATACCCAACTATAGTTGGTTAGCACTTTTTTATAACCAACCGCTGCAAGTAAAGCATTGGCAACAGCAAGACCAACTAAAAAATATTGATACACTGTATAAGTTTGCAACTGAGTTTAAACAAAGCCATAATTTCAAAGTGTTAGTCGATATAATAAATAAACAGCCTGAACTTGTTCGTATATTTACTTTGTTTTTAAGTGTGCAACTAAAGCAGCAATTACTGCAAGGTATGAGTTTTGACGCTTATAAAAGTGCTCAAAATGCATTAGGCGAGTTTTTACAAAATAACACACAAGTACTTGGCCTTAATTTATCGCTTGCTGTATCGCGATTAGCATACACATTGCGAAATTCTTAAAAGGATTAATCATGCAAGAACTACTAGTAGACATAGACGATTTAGACGAGTTATACCGTTGTTATATGCCTTACTTAAAAAAAGGTGGCTTATTTGTACGTACTAATATGCGTTACGAAGCAGGGCATTCATTAGCACTTAGAGTTACCTTGCCCGATGCCTTAGAAGATGATGTAGTAACAGGTAAAGTGTCGTGGATCACGCCACAAGGGGCACAAAGCTCTAACCCTCCAGGTATTGGTATTAGCTTTTTAGACGATAAAACAAACCTAAACGCTAAAATCGAAAAGCTACTTGGGACTATGTTAAACTCAGGCGATCAAACATATACCATGTAGTTATAGGGTCGGTTTTTCATTGAGATTAACGCCGCCCTATATTGGGTTCTTTTAATTATTAACATAATAAATTAAACGAACAAATTTAAACCCTGAACATAATACAGGCCTTATAGTGATTGTAGATTCTCATTGCCATTTAGATCGTCTTGATTTTGATAAACTAGACTTAAACCTTGACCAAGTTCTTGATAAAGCGCGTGCAAAGCAAATAGAGCACTTTTTATGTGTAAGCGTAACGCTTGATCAGTTTCCAAGCATGCTTGATAAAATTAAGCATTACGACGATGTCTCAGCCTCATGTGGTGTACATCCACTCGATCAAAAAGACGCCCTTAATAAACAGCAACTAATTGACTTAGCCTCACACGAAAAAGTCGTTGCTATTGGCGAAACGGGCCTTGATTACTACTATTCAAAAGATACTCACGCAGTGCAGCAAGCCAGCTTTGTTGGGCATATTGAAGTAGCTAACGAATTACAAAAACCGTTAATTATTCACACCCGTGATGCCCGCGCCGACACCATTAATTTAATGCGCGAGCACAAGGCCGAAAACTGCGGTGGTGTGCTACATTGCTTTACTGAAGACTGGGATATGGCTAAAAAAGCCATAGACATGGGCTTTTATATCTCTATTTCGGGCATTGTTACCTTTAAAAATGCTATTGAGCTAAAAGAAGTAGTAAAACAAATACCGCTAGATAGATTACTAATAGAAACTGACTCGCCTTATTTAGCACCAGTACCGTATCGTGGGCAAACAAACCAGCCAGCGTACGTAGAAGATGTTGCTTATTACATTAGCGAACTTAAAGGCATTAGCTTTAATGAACTGGCTAAAGCGACTACCGAGAACTTTTATTCTTTATTTAAATTAGCAGCTAAAGGCTAAATACATGATTACTCACACGGTAAACCTTCCTATTTTACTAATGGGGCCAATGGTGCGCCGTGCAGAGCAAACTGGAGTCTGCATTCAGTTTGCTACCTCCAAATCGGCTAGCTGCCAAATAAACTTATTAAATGTAGAGTGTTATAGCGAACAACAAACTATCGCTTTAGGCCAGCACTTATACCTGCATTTTATTGTTATAAAATCAGTAGAAAATCTGTTTCCTGTAGATAAATTATTAAGTTATGAGCTCATCATTGACGATGCAATAATTGATTTATCGCCTTGGTGCTATAGCAATCAAACAACGCCTGCATTTGTAATCCCCAATAAACTCAGTGATATTTTGCATGGCTCGTGTCGTAATGCACATCACCCAGCAAAAGATAGCTTAGTGTCTGCAAGTCACTGGCAAAATACTCAGCGCGGTAATAATAACCAAGGTGCACAATTGTTATTACTGAGCGGCGATCAGGTTTACGCCGATGACGTAGCAGGCCCCATGTTATTAGCTATTCATCAGTTAATTAAAGCGTTAGGTATTTATAAAGAGCAACCACTTGCCATTGAGCTACCCGCCGACATAAATGAGCAACTTTATAATCGTCATTTGTTCTTACCAAAAACGCCTTGGCAAAAGCGCTCAAAGTTAGGTGTGGGTTATTGGCTAAAAAAAGACGAACCGCATTTTTCAAGTGTAAAAGCGTATAATCACCTTATCCACTTTGAAGAATATATAGCACTTTATTTATTAAACTTTAGTGCTGCCGCTTGGCAATGCGTCGATATACAAAACACAGCATATTTAGGTCAAAGCGAGCAAAATAAAACTATTTTTAACGCTGAAAAATCAGCGTTGATTGACTATGCAAAAGGCTTAAGTGAAGTAGAGCGGTTGTTTGCCAATGTATCTACGCTAATGATGTTTGACGATCATGATGTAACCGACGATTGGAACCTCACCGCTGGGTGGGAGCAAGCTATAAATGAAAACCCAAGTAGTAAACGGATCATTAATAACGGTTTAATTAGTTATTGGCTTTTCCAAGGGATGGGGAACGATGCACTAAATAAAACAGGCGAGCTACTTACACCTTTCAAGCAAAGCCGTACTGCTAATAATTTATGGCAGTTTAAAGCATTTGATAAACCACTAAACGATTTTAGTTTTTGGCATTACGAGTTAACGACAATACCCAAAGTAGTGGTGCTAGATACGCGTACGCACCGCTGGCGAAATGAGCAAAACTTTAATGAGCCGTCAGGTCTACTTGATTGGGAACGTCTCACTGAGCTTGAGGAAAGCCTATTAAGCCACGACCAAGTTATTATTGTATCGCCAGCTCCCGTGTTTGGTGTTAAATCAATAGAAGCCATACAGGCTGCTTTTAATATATGTGGTCAACCGCTCATGGTTGACGTAGAAAACTGGATGGCGCATGAAGGCTCGGCCAAAAAGTTACTCAATACGTTTAGGCGAACCGATACCCCCAACGAAACGCTAATTTTATCGGGAGACGTACATTACTCATTTTGCTTTTCGGTGCAAAAGCGTTTTGGCGATCACCCCAATCGAATTTGGCAACTAACCGCCAGTGGTATTAAAAACGAATTTCCGCGTAAATTAATAAACATACTCGATAAGCTAGATTCAATTTTATACGGCCCAAAAAGCCCCTTAAACTTTTTTACTAAACGCTGGCACATGGAAGTAGATAAGCACCAAACAATAGGCGAAGGGCAAAAATACTTAGTAAGCGACTCAGCTATTAGTTTAATAACACTAGAGCAAGGAAATTTAGCCCGCTATCAGCTTATACACGGTGAAGGGCATTTAACTGAGTTTGATTTAGAAGAACAGTAATTCTTAATCAATTGTTGAATAAATTAAAGATCTATTTTCACAAAGAGAAGCGAAAGAGGAGTAAATGAGAAGACATAATACTAATAAAAACTGCGTTTGGTTTTTATTTTCTTCTCTAAAAGCGCAGCGCCTCATACCCTCTTAGTGAATAAATTACTTACACGGGGTAAGGTTGTCACGAAAGCAACGCTTAATTTATTTAAAAATCAGCTAAAAATCTATTTGCACAAAGAGAAGCGAAAGAGGAGTAAATGAGAAGACATAATGCCAATCAGGATATATTATCGGTTTTATTTCTTCTCTAAAAGCGCAGCGCCTCTTAACCTCTTAGTGCATAAATTACTTATTACAGGCTTTGCTTGTTACGAAAGCAACGCTTAATTTATTTAAAAATCAGCTAAAAACCTATTTGCACAAAGAGAAGCGAAAGAGGAGTGAATGAGAAGACCGGAGTTTTTCAAGTTAGTTGTCGCATCAAATTAAATTTTATGCCGCCCGCATTGCTTCTTTTTTCTCTGGATTTAAATTTACTTCATTGATCATCGTCCAATCTCGAGACTTTCCTGACC
>NZ_JADYXI010000013.1:0-159707 GCF_015864375.1 Pseudoalteromonas sp. SWYJZ19 | reverse complement strand
TGGTGACAATAGCGTTTTGGACCCACCTGATTCCATGCCGAACTCAGTAGTGAAACGAAACAGCGCCGATGATAGTGTAGCATTTGCTATGTGAAAGTAGGACATTACCAGGCTTCAAATTCAGTCGAAGGACTTTAATCTTAATAATTAAAATAAGAAAATTGAAAAGAATTTTCTTGGTGACAATAGCGTTTTGGACCCACCTGACTCCATGCCGAACTCAGTAGTGAAACAAAACAGCGCCGATGATAGTGTAGCATTTGCTATGTGAAAGTAGGACATTGCCAGGATTTAATTAAGAGAAACCCGTTATAGCAATATAACGGGTTTTTTGCTTTTTGAAATTAGTAAAACTCTGCATACTAAGAGACGATACGATTAATAATAGTGTAGTATTTCACTGTGACTCTCTACCGCTGTGGGCACTACGACATCCTACTGCGTAGCGCACCGACTTCACATTGTAGAGCGCTCGAACTTAAGATTCGGGCTTTTTATGTCTGCAGAAAAGTGAAAAACACGCAATTAACACACACTCACATCAACACCTATCACGTAGGTCGGGCGAGCGTAGCGACTCCCGACGCTAAAATCATAAAAATCTCCGCTCGACAATGAGTTCGTAGCATTTGCACTGTGACTCTCCACCGCAGTGGGCATCATGACATTACCAGGATTTAATTAAGAGAAACCAAATACAGTAATGTGACGTTTTTTTCTATTTAAATTTAGTAAAATCTCACCGTTAAATTCGACAACAAAACTAGGTGCACTTAATCGCGCGTGTTAAAATCCAATTTTTATGAATGACGATATAGAGGTCTAGATTGCCTACAGCTGATTACCAAAAGGTGCTTGATGAAATAGCACATGAAGTACGTCCTTTATTATCACAAGGGAAAGTAGCTGATTATATACCGGCGCTTGCCGAGGTTGATCCGGAACAATTTTCTATCGCTATTTATACAACTGATGGTGAAACTGTATGTGCGGGGGATTGTTCTCAACGCTTCACTATTCAATCAGTTTCTAAAGTTATGACACTTACTATGGCACTACAGCGTTATGGTGATGAACTTTGGCACAGAGTCGGAAAGGAACCCTCAGGTACAGCCTTTAACTCGCTTACACAGCTTGAGTTTGAAAAGGGGATTCCTCGTAACCCATTCATCAATGCAGGCGCAATTGTAACGTGTGATGCGTTATACAGCCGCTTATCTGCGCCAATGCATTCTATGCTCGAAACTTTCAGGTTATTAGCTGGTAATAGAGGCATAGTAATTGATAAAAAAGTCGCTAATTCAGAGTATGAGTTCAGGCACCGAAATGCTGCTATGGCACATTTAATGAAGTCATTTGGTAATTTTGAAAACGAAGTTGATGATGTTTTGTGGGCTTACTTTAACTTTTGTTCTATTGAGCTCAACTGTATTGAATTAGCAAAAGCTTATAATTTTTTAGCTAATAAAGGTGTTGATAATCGATCGGGCAATCGTGTTTTAAGTAGTCGTCAGAATAAACAGCTTAATTCGCTTTTATTCACGAGTGGTTTATATGATGCTGCGGGTGATTTTGGTTACAGAGTGGGCATGCCAGGTAAGTCGGGAGTGTCAGGAACTATTTTAGCTGTGTTACCAAATAAGTTTACTGTAGCTGTTTATTCTCCGGGGCTTAATTCGTTTGGTAACTCCGTTGCAGGAATAGCAGCATTAGAACTGCTATCTAAAAAGCTCGATATTTCTATTTTTTAGGAAATCGATAGGGAGCAATAATTGCTCCCACCGTTATTTATTGTTCCCAATAAACTTGTTCTAAACAATCTTCACGTTCAGGTAAACCACGAGATAAACGCGGAGAGTGCTGAACTAATACTTCATAGCTCGCTCGGTTAGCATATTTACTAATTTGCGATAGTGACGAGTAAGTAATAGCTTGTTGCTGATGTTTAGCTGAGTTTGCCACATTAAGCTTATGGTAAACATTCGCTGACAAATCATGTAGTACAGCCGCAAGTGCGCAGTCACCTGCACCATTGGTGTTTTTTATTGAATCAGGTCCACCCATAAATGGGGCCGTATGACTGTATGCTCTGATAGGTTCATCACATTCATCTTTGCGCATAGCGCGTGAAAATTCGTAACGGTTAAAATCAGGTATGGCGCCTGGTAGTAACGGGTATTCGGTTTCACGCTTTAAGCTTTCGTCTACGTAGCCGGCCATAAATAAGCCTTTTTCGCCAGCGGTACAAATAACTAAGTCTACCCAATCAAGTGCTTTATCAGCAGCTAGAAGAGGATCTTCAAAACCTGTAATAGCTAAACCTTCTTCTTCGTTCATAGCAAGAATATCAACATGCTTTTCAACAAAGTTTGCCCACCAAGTAGGGTCTTGTTCAATTAAGAACTTAGTACCGAGTGTTAGCACAACTGGCACACCTGCGTCATTAGCGTATTTTACCGCTTGCATAGTGGCTTCAGTCATTGTTTCGCTACCTTGAGTACGCATAAGATAGGCACTAATCACTAACGCTGATGAATTCTCAATAAGGTCTTTATCGATAGATTCAGGACGTAAGTGATTCATTAGGCCTGCACTTATTGCAAAAGTACGCTCACCGGTTTCATCAATTAATGTAAAACAACGGCCTACAGGCCCATCAACTGGTTGAAGGTAGTTTAAGTCTACACGGCTTGAGGTATTACATAAAAAACGGTAAGCGTAGCTACCTATTTTTATATTTTCGCTCATTACGCCTAATAAAACTGAGCGATCATCTGCAAGTACAGAGTAGTTGTGCATAGTGTTACCAATGGTTCCACCGGCAAACTCAAAATCAACCATATTGTTTAATTTTAAACGATCGTATAAGGCGTTTGTTGTATCGCTATCAATAACTTGCGACATCCCTCTACGTAGTTGAAATTCGTCAAGGAAAGCTTGATCAACTTTTGCCTCTATATCAACAACGATCTGATCGATACCCGTAATATAACTACGTTGTAATCGCTCTGTTGCGTTAAGTTGATTGGTAAGTGGATCTTTGGCTTCCACTGGAAAATAATGTTTATGCCTGCGGCGTCCAGGAAATTTCATTTGCTACCCGTGTTGTGAGCTAAATAAAAAAAGCGTGAGATTATAGCGTAAATCAGCACGAGTGAGCCATTACAAACGGGTAAATATTGTTTTATTTTTGGAATAAAGTAATGAATGGCGCACTTTAGAGTGCTAACTAGGTATAATTACAGCATAAAAGGTTATTTAAGTAGAAATAATGAACGAACCATTTGATGATTCCTACTGGATGGAACAAGCGCTTTTGTATGCAAAGCAAGCAGAGCTGCTTGATGAAATTCCGGTTGGAGCAATTGTAGTCAAAGATAACCAGCTAGTTTCAGTCGGGTATAACCGCTCAATAACGGATAATGACCCATCTGCCCATGCCGAAATGATTGCAGTGCGAGAAGCTGGAAAAGTCCTTAACAATTACCGCTTAATTGATTGCACCCTATACGTAACGTTAGAGCCATGTTCTATGTGTGCGGGATTGTTAGTGCATAGCAGAATAAAGCGTTTAGTATTTGGAGCAGTCGATGCTAAAACAGGGTCTGCGGGTTCAATTATGAATTTATTACAAGAGCCTAAGTTAAATCATCAAGTTGAGGTGTGCGGTGGTGTTTTGGCACAGCTGTGCGGTGATACTATTTCGAATTTTTTTAAACGTAGAAGAGCGCAAATTAAAGCAGCTAAGAAAGCTGCTCGTGATGAACAAATAAATAAGCCTAACTAGAGTTAACTAGCGATTGGCTCTATTTCTGATTCGGCCATTTGCTGCATAGCAAACATTCGGCGACGCCAGATGATTTTTTTGTGTAGTTTTCGCAACATAACACGACGACGTGTGGCCGTTGAATAAATGACATTGCGTTTTAATCTTTGTGTGCGTCTACGTTTTAGCATGTTTTCTCCTAATGCAAGAGTGAGAAAGGCACGGGTATATCTTATAAAATAATAATATACAATTAACACACATTAGTGATCATTTGGTGACAAGTAAACAGATATTTAATTTACTTAAATTTTGTTTACTGACATGCTTCAAAAACGGATACCTATATTAATCTTAGTTATTATTTTCACTTGATTGTTCGGGTTCGATTATAGGTTGTTGTTTTTCTGTTTGAGCTTCATCTGCCTTACTTTTTACTTCACTTTTCACTTCACTTTTTTCGTTTAGCTTTAGCTTTAGCTCAGTATCAGTGCTCAGCTCTGTAATTGGTTCTGGTTCAGGCGTTTCGGCAATGGCATCATTCTCATCTAACCAGACAAGCGCATCGTAATAACGGCGTATATTATCGACATACTTAACTGCCACATCCCCACGAGCATAACCGTAGCGAGTTTTACGGTAATAGCGCTTTTTAATTAATAGCGGTAGGCGTTTTTTTACATCAGCCCATTTGTCAGGACTTGCACCTTGCTGTTCGGTAATTATACGTGCGTCGTTAACGTGCCCCCAACCTACATTGTATCCGGCCAAAGCAAGCCATGTGCGGTCGGGTTGCGGGATACGGTCAGGAATACGTTTAATAAGCTTGCTTAAGTATTTAGCGCCACCACGAATGTTTTGCTCTGGCTCTAATCGGTTAGTAACACCCACTTGTTTGGCTGTACTGCGAGTTAGCATCATGATGCCGCGCACACCTGTTGGTGATTTAGCGCGAGGATTCCACATAGATTCTTGATAGCTTAGTGCTGCTAATAATCGCCAGTCAAGGCTACCTGCATATTGTTCAAACCATGGCTGGTATGTTGGTAAGGTTTCTTTAATTGCTTCGATATAAGCAAGGGTATTTACATAATTAAATTGGCGTACGTGACCAAAATACTTTTCTTCGAGTACGTAGAGCTGGTTACTTTGCTTAACGTCACCAAAAAATGGCACCAATAACGCATATAAAGAGTCGTCATCTGATTTATTGAGTATCCATGCAATAGGGTCGTTATGGCTAACTGAAAAACCGATGCTTAAATTGGGGTGATAACGGCGAAACAACGATAATGTATGTGTATCGGCTAGGGTGTAATCTATCTCGCCATCAATAACCGCTTGAAGTAATTCTTCTTCATCAAACTCTTCGCTCTCTATCCAGGTAAGGTCTGGATTGTTCTTCTTCATTTTTTGTAGAGTAAGCGAGTGGCTACTTTTAGCTATAACAGTAAAGTTACCGTCTAAATCGTCAAACTCTCGAGGACGAACGCGACCTTGCTTATAAACTAATTTTTGGCTAATTGTTCTGTAAGTTGGCCCAAAGCGGTATTGCTCTGCACGGGTTTTATTATAGGTAAGTCCTGACGCTATTAAGTCTAAATCACCGCTTTCAAGGCGTTCAAACATGTCAGATAAGTTAAAGAAAGGGACTATTTCAAGCTCTACACCTAAATATTCAGCGAAGGCTTGAGATAACTCATATTCAAAGCCTTGCTCACCTTGAACGGCTTGATAATAATTACTAGCACTCGCAAGGGTACCCACACGTATTTTATTGTGTTCTTTTATTTGGGCGAGTTGAGTTGGCTGCTCTTGCATATCGCATGCACATAACAGCATAACTAAAGTAATGATTATTATTAGTTTTTCTTTGAACATTGAGTGCCCCTTAAGCTCGCCAGTCACCGTTATAGCAAAACTAAGCCATCGCGTCACTTTACCTTTTATTTTATTAACCAAAAGAGGCTATAAATAAAGCTAAAAAGTTAATTTTATGAAAAGCGTAATTTTGAGTTAAATCTGAATGCTAATTGGACTATAATGCGTGCCTAAAATATCGTTCAATCCCTAACCCCGGATGAAATTACCTATGTTGATCCTTCGTGGTGCACCAGCACTGTCAGAGTTCAGAGTTAATAAAATTTTAGCGCGTTGCCAACAATCGCAACTTCCAGTCACTAACGTATACGCCGAGTATGCTCACTTTGCCGATTTAACATCGCCGTTGAGTAGCTCCGAGCAAACCAAGCTTGAAAAACTATTAACTTACGGTCCAACTATTGCTGAGCATACCCCAGCCGGCAAACTTGTACTTGTTACACCTCGCCCAGGTACCATTTCACCTTGGGCATCTAAAGCAACCGATATTGCCCATAACTGTGGTTTAAAACAGGTTCACCGTGTTGAACGCGGTATTGCTTATTATGTTGAAGGTGACTTAAACGCAGAACAACTTGCACAAGTAATTGCGTTATTACACGACCGTATGACCGAAGCCACGCATAGTGAGCTTGAAGATGCTGCACAACTGTTTCGCAGTGATGCACCGCGCCAAATGTCGTCTGTTGATATTTTAGGTGGCGGACGCGAAGCATTAGCAATAGCCAATGTTGAGCAAGGTTTTGCCCTTGCTGATGACGAAATAGATTACTTGGTAGAAAACTTTATAAAGTTAGGACGTAACCCTAACGACATCGAATTGTTTATGTTTGCACAAGCAAACTCAGAGCATTGTCGCCATAAAATATTTAATGCTGACTGGACAATTGATGGAAAAGAGCAGCCAAAATCGCTGTTTAAAATGATTAAAAATACGTTTGAGTTAAATCCTGAAAATGTATTGTCGGCGTATAAAGATAACGCGGCAGTAATGAAAGGCTCAAAAGCGGGTCGCTTCTTCCCAAATGCGCAAGGTGAATATGCGTATCATCAAGAAGACATTGAAATACTAATGAAAGTTGAAACGCATAACCACCCAACAGCTATTGCCCCATTCTCAGGTGCGGCTACAGGCTCTGGTGGTGAGATTCGCGATGAAGGCGCAACTGGTCGTGGCTCTAAGCCAAAAGCAGGTTTAGTTGGCTTTACTGTATCAAACTTACGTATTCCAGGTTACGAGCAACCATGGGAAAGCGATTTTGGTAAGCCGAGTCGTATTGTTAACGCGCTTGATATAATGACAGAGGGACCACTAGGTGGCGCTGCATTTAATAATGAGTTTGGTCGTCCTAACTTATTAGGCTACTTCCGTACTTACGAAGAAAAAGTAACAAGCCATAATGGCGAAGAAGTACGTGGTTACCATAAACCCATTATGCTTGCCGGTGGTTTAGGTAATATTCGCTCTGATCATGTTCAAAAAGGCGATATTCCTATTGGCGCTAAATTAATTGCGCTAGGTGGACCTGCAATGAACATTGGTTTAGGCGGTGGTGCTGCATCAAGCATGGCTTCAGGTCAATCAAACGAAGATTTAGATTTTGCTTCAGTACAACGCGAAAACCCAGAAATGGAACGTCGTTGCCAAGAAGTTATCGATAAATGTTGGCAGCTAGGTGACGAAAACCCAATTGCATTCATCCACGATGTAGGTGCTGGCGGTTTATCAAATGCGTTCCCTGAGCTTGTTAATGATGGCGGACGTGGTGGTAAGTTCCAATTACGTAGCATTCCTAACGATGAGCCAGGCATGGCACCACACGAAATTTGGTGTAATGAATCACAAGAACGTTATGTACTCGCTGTTGGCGTAGAGGACTTTGATCGCTTTGAAGCAATTTGTAAGCGTGAACGTGCCCAGTACGCTGTTATTGGTGAAGCAACCGCTGAACCTCACTTAACAGTGTCAGACAGCCATTTTGAAAATAACCCTGTTGATTTACCGCTGGACGTATTATTAGGTAAAGCACCTAAAATGCACCGCGATGTAACGTCAAAGCAAGTTGTTGGTAAAGCGCTTGATACTACATTAATAAATGCAGCAGATGCAGCGCAGCGCTTAATGCGTTTACCTGCCATTGCAGAAAAAACATTCCTAATCACAATCGGCGATCGCTCAGTTACGGGTTTAGTAGCACGCGATCAAATGGTCGGTCCTTGGCAAGTACCTGTTGCTAACTGTGCAGTAACTGCGGCAACGTATGATACTTACCACGGTGAAGCTATGTCACTTGGTGAGCGTACTCCTGCAGCATTACTTAATTACGGTGCATCTGCTCGTTTAGCTGTAGCTGAGTCGTTAACTAATATTGCCTGTGCAAACATCGGTAGCCTTGAAAACATTAAGTTATCGGCAAACTGGATGGCAGCAGCGGGTCACCCAGGTGAAGATGCTGGTTTATACGAAGCTGTTAAAGCCGTAGGCGAAGAGCTTTGTCCTGCGCTTGGTTTAACGATTCCAGTGGGTAAAGATTCTATGTCGATGAAAACGACATGGAAAGATGAAGGTGACTCACAAGAGAAGTCAGTAACGTCGCCGCTTTCACTGGTTATAACTGCGTTTGGTCGTGTTGACGACGTACGTAAAACAGTCACTCCACAACTACGCACAGATAAAGGCGACACATCGCTTATATTAGTTGATTTAGGTGCGGGTAAAAACCGCATGGGTGCATCAAGCCTTGCGCAAGTTTATAAGCAATTAGGTGATGTAACACCTGATGTAGATAGCCCAGAGTTATTAAAAGGCTTTTATAACGCAATGCAAGCGCTTGTGGCCGATAGTAAGTTACTTGCTTATCATGACCGCTCAGACGGTGGTTTATTTACCACGGTTGCTGAAATGGCGTTTACGGGTCATACCGGTGTAACGGTTGATTTAGCAGCTTTAACAGGTTCAGACATTGAAGCACTTTATAACGAAGAGCTAGGTGCCGTAATCCAAGTAGCAAATGCTGATTTAGATGCAGTAAATGCGGTGTTTGAACAACATGGTATAGTAGCAATTAGCCACAATATTGGCACGCTTAACAGTGACGATACGATTATATTTAACCGTGGCGAAAATACGGTACTTAATCATACGCGTACTGAGCTTCGTACTATTTGGGCTGAAACAACGTATCAAATGCAAGCACGCCGTGATAACCCTGAGTGTGCTAAGCAAGAGTTTGATGCAAAGTTTGATGCAAAAGATCCAGGCTTAAACGTAAAACTAAACTTTGATTTAAACGAAGATATAGCTGCACCATACATTGCAACCGGTGCTAAACCGCAAATGGCTATTTTACGTGAGCAAGGTGTTAACTCTCATTTAGAAATGGCGGCTGCGTTTAATCGTGCTGGTTTTGCTGCCATTGATGTACACATGAGCGACATTTTAGAAGGTCGTTTAACGCTAGAGCAATTTAAAGGTTTAGTGGCATGTGGTGGTTTCTCATACGGTGACGTACTTGGTGCGGGTGAAGGTTGGGCTAAGTCTATTTTGTTTAACGATATGGCACGCGATCAGTTCCAAAACTTCTTCCACCGCGAAGATACCTTTAGCTTAGGTGTATGTAACGGTTGCCAAATGTTATCAACATTAAAAGAGTTGATCCCTGGCACTGAACATTGGCCGCGCTTTGTAACTAATAAATCAGAGCGTTTTGAAGCACGCTTTAGTTTAGTAGAAATACAAGAAAATCCGTCTGTGTTCTTTAACGGAATGGCTGGCTCGCGTATGCCTATAGCGGTTTCTCATGGTGAAGGTCATGCTGAGTTTGCAAACGATGCAGCCACTAAAGCGGCGCTTAATAGCGGCACTGTAGCGGTTAAGTTTGTAGATAACTACGGTAACCCTACTACGCAGTACCCAGCTAACCCTAATGGATCTCCAGAAGGTATTACAGGTATTACGTCAACTGATGGTCGCGCCACTGTAATGATGCCGCATCCAGAACGTGTATTCAGAAGCGTTGCCAACTCTTGGCATCCTGATGAGTGGATCGAGGATAGCCCGTGGATGCGTATGTTCCGTAACGCACGTAAAAATGTAGGTTAATTACATTTGCGTTTATACAAGTTAGATTCATAATCTTACTGTAAAATAAAAAAGGCTGCATTGTGCAGCCTTTTTTGATTAGTATAGTTTTAGCTAAAAGCTAAAAGCTAAAAGCACAAAGCATTTAAGGATAGTATGTTTAAGCGAGTTGGTTTAATTGTTGGTGTTTTATTGCTAAGTACCTTGCTGCTTGGTTATGTATTTCGCTTGCCGCTATTGCAGTGGGTTATAGCGCCTGAGCTCAAAAAAGCAGGCATTACGTTAAGTTGTCTCGATTTTTCAATTACGTCTGAACTAAATATTCATGCTGACAGAGTGTGTGTAAATTATCAAAATCAACAATTACAACTCACTGGTATTACTGCAAATACAAAGCGTGTAGATATTAAAAATGCAGTGCTAACGGTTAATTCACTCCCTAAAAGTGATAATGCTAATCAACTTGCTAAAAATCTCGATTTAGCGCTTCCCTTAAATCGCCCATTAATCAGTATTAAACAGTTTGTAGTAAAAAGTGACGAGCTCAATAAGCCACTTAAAATAAGTATATTAGAACCCACACTAAATAAATTTAATGTCACGGGTGATATAAACGCGAGCGCAATTTTGACTGCTAATAAAGTAAGTGGTCAGTTTTTAATTAATGACACTCTTTTAAAGCACGTTATAAACACTAAAAATACATTAATAGCAGATTTTAACTTTAATACTCAGCAAGCATTTAGCTTTGACGGTATAAAGTTTGAGTTAAATGGCGATATTAGCTCCCAGTTTACTCACACGTATGAGTTTTCTCATACAAATCAGCAGTGCAAAGTTAACGTATTAACTACAGGTAAGTTGGCGACTCATTTTAATTTAAATAGCCAAGTGTTAATGTTTAATACCGATTTGCTTAATAACAAAATTAATCTAACACCAAGCTGTACTGAGTTAATTCCACCGAGTGAATATGCAGGCTTTTTTAGCAAACAAGTTCCTTTAAATTGGCAACTTAAACTCCCTCAATCAATTCGCTTAGAGGGTAGTGATCTCAGTGTACCTGTAATTAATTTGATGAGTGAAGGCGATAAGCTATTCGATTTTTTAATAACAGATACAACACTAAATATTACATCTCCATTTGAGTACTTACAGACAACTTTATCAGCTCAAATAAATACACCCGATACAAATAATATTAACGTTAATGCTCAGTTATCTGGCGCTGTAATTAAAGGCGATTACGCCGTTATGCTTGAAAGCTTGCCTGAGTTTGTTCCTGCAACAGCGAATGGGCTTAGCCTTAGTGGTCACTTTAATATAAGTGAGTTTATAGACTCAAAACCAATTGGGCTTATAAATGCTAAATTAACGCTTAATAGTGTAGATGCGTTTGATATAAGTGCAGTGCAATACCAAGGTGATTTAACAGCAAAAATGGATAAACAGTTAAACGCAGAGGTAGCGTTAACTCAGCGATTAAAAAGCGCAGAATATAAAGAATTTGAAGTCACAGATATAAGTAACACATTAACAGCAAATACTAATTTAGGCGTAGGTGAGTTATTTGCTAATCTAACAGCAAAAACGAATATAAAGGCTGTTAATAGCCCCGACATAAAACTTAATAATATAAAAGTAGAGTCTACAGGCTTGCAAAGCCGTGCACTAAAAGCCACGCATCACGCATTTATAAACGATGTTGAGTTAGTTGTAAATCATCATATGTCCTCGCAAGCTCATCCGTTTGAAGTCATTATTCCTGAACAAAGTACGCTGCTGTTAAATGCGCTTATTAGGCAATTTGAGCCACTTGCACAACTAACAGAGGGCGAATTTAATGGCTATATTAGTGGCGATATAAACTTACAAAATGCACTGTTCAATATGGGGATTAGTCATACAAGTGCACTGTATAACGATTACCTTGCGAGTGATTTAAACAGTGTATTTAGCGGGGAATATAATTCAGGTAAGCTTAATGTAAAACCAACTACCTTTAATTTAAATGAGTTTAGAGCGGGTGCCGTAGTTAAAGCGATTAAAGGGCAATGGCAAGTGAGTAGTAATACCGCGCTTATAAATGATGTAAAAGGAAGTGTGTTTGGTGGCGAATTTTCATTAGATACCTACACAATAGGGAAGCCAAACCAAGTTGCCAATGTTAAGTTTGAAAATATTGATGCAAGTAAACTCGTTACACTCGACGATAAGTCGGGCATTGTATTAACGGGACGCTTGGCGGGGTCTTTACCTGTCCATTTTGATAGTGGAAAAATTGAAATAATTGACGGTAGTTTATTTAGCCAAGGAACAGGTAATTTAAAAATCACCAATAATGCCGCGTTTGATTCAGTAATGCAGCAACAGCAAGAGTTGCAACCTGTATTAGGGCTATTAACTAATTTAGATATTCAAAAACTTAATAGCAGTGTGGCATTAAAAAACGATGGCTGGTTAAAGCTTGGGGTTAATTTACAAGGCTATAATAAACAAGAGCAGCAGCAAGTTAACTTTAATTATAACCACGAAGAAAACGTATTTACACTTTTACGCGCACTGCGTTTAAGTGACGAAATTACACAAAAAGTTGAGCAACAATACTCACAAAAAGGAAACTAATAATGAGACAGTCGTTATTGATAAAAGTACTGCTCGCGCTAGGTGCTATTAGTGCACTAAGTGCTTGCACGCATCGTGTTGAGGTGTCTGCTAAAGAGCCCATTACTATTAATTTAAATGTGAAGGTCGATCACGAAATTCGCGTAAAAGTAGATAAAGAACTCGACAATTTATTTAGTGACGACAGTGAGTTATTTTAAGGAGCTAGAACATGAATACGAAGAAAAAATTAAACATTATTACGTTAGTTAGTGCAGTATGTATGTCGTTCTCTGCGTGGGCTATTAGCCTTGATGACGCTAAAAACCAAGGTTTAGTAGGTGAAGATAGCTCTGGTTATTTAGGACTTGTTGTACAAAACGCAGAGGCAAAAGCCGTTGTTGATGACATAAATGCAAAGCGTAAAGCGCAGTACTTAAAGCTCGCTAAAAAGAATAACTTGTCGCTTTCACAAGTTGAAGCGCTTGCTGCCGCTAAAACAATTGAAAAAACCCAAAGTGGTCATTACGTTGAAGTAAATGGTAACTGGGTTAAAAAATAAGCGTTAGTTATTGCCTTATTTTGTAAGAAGCTTTGCACAAAGTTTTACACAAACCAAAATAAAACCGAGCATTTAAGCGCTCGGTTTTTTACAGCCTTCGAGTAACTGCTGCCAAAAATCAATACCCTTACGCCTTGCTAGGTTTATATTATGCTCTGGAATAGATTCAGGTTCGTTATAACTATCAAGCGCTTCGCTCATACTTGCTTCGCGAATTAAATGTAGAGTAGGAAAAGGCGCTCTATTTGTGTAGTTTGCGGCATCAGTTTCATCGCTGTCGGCAAATACGTAATCAGGATGAAAGTTAGCAATTTGATACTTACCTTCAAATCCTTGCGCGACTAAAAGCGCATTTGCTAAATCGACCAAGTCTAAAAAGTCTTCAAAGTCACTAAAGCCGTTGTCAAACATGATAAGGGTTGTTTCGCGCTCTGGTTCGCGGTCAAGCTCAACACATTGCTCAAGCATATCCATTACAGCATCATCCATACTTGCTGCTGGACTTACGATGTAATGAATACAGTTATTTTCTACTTCTTTGCGGGCAAACGGGCAAAAGTTATATTTAACAATAACAGATGATACCCATTCGCGGGTTTGGCTTATGGCTATGTTGGTCACGATTTTGGCTCTAAATATTGATTAATAATGTTAAGTGTTTTTTGTATAGCACCTTGGTTTTTAGCAACGCATTGAGCAGCTTTAATACCTAAGGTTTGGCATGCTTTTGTATTTTGGCTAAACGTTATAAGCTGTTTTGCAAGCTCGTCGTTGTTATCAACCACTACAGCGCCTTTAAGCTTTATAAGTTCAGGGTAAACATGATCAAAATTGTATGTATGCGGACCCGTTATTACGCCCACCGAAAATGCTGCTGATTCTAATGGATTGTGCCCACCTCTGCGGATTAAGCTGCCGCCAATAAAGCTCACATTTGCAGCGCCATACAAACACTGTAGTTCACCAAGCGTGTCAGCAAGGAGGACTTGCTTATTGCTATAATTGTTTTGGCTGCGGCGGCTAAAACTAAGTGGGCTTTGTGTTAAAAACTCTGCTACTTTATCAAATTGCTCTGGGTGACGCGGAGCAATTATAAGCAATGCATTAGGTTGTTTTTTTAGTAACTGTTGGTGAGCTGCCAATACTAATTCATGTTCTACAGGGTGTGTTGAGCCTGCAACCCATACAAAGCGCTCGTCAGTATCGTGCTCATTACTGCTATAAAGCTGTTTAAGGCTTTGTACCTTGGATAATTGCTCGTCACTCGGTGCTATATCAAATTTTATCGAACCTGTTACATGGCTTTTTGGCTTATCAAGACCAAGCTCTATAAAACGCTCAGCATCTGTTTTGTTATGGCTCGCAAGTACTGTAATTGAGCGCATAATAATGTGCGTTAATTTGGCTACCTTTTGATAACCCTGCTGCGATTTTTCAGAGAGTCTTGCATTGATGACAAGCACTGGTATGTTTTTTTTGTGACTTATCGCCATTAAATTTGGCCATAGCTCGGTTTCTAAAATACATAATGCTTGTGGCTTTATACGCTTTAAAAATCTGGCTGTCGCAAACGGAAAATCGATTGGTAAGTAGCTACATGCTACTGTGTTTTTAAATTGGCTAAGTATTTGCTCTCTACCTGTTGGGGTATTACAGGTTATAAGTATATTTAAATTTGGATGCGCTTTTTGAAGCGCTTTAATAAGTGGCGTTGCGGCAAGTACCTCACCAACAGACGCACAATGAAAAACTAAAGGTTTAGCTTTAACCTTAAATAAAGACTTACTGACAAACCCAAAACGCTCTTTAAAGTGTGCACGATAGCCTTGGTTTTTTTTACCTCGTAAAATATAGAGATAAAATACAATCAGTGGGCTAATAAAAATTAATGCTAGA
This sequence comes from Pseudoalteromonas sp. SWYJZ19, assembly GCF_015864375.1. Taxonomy (NCBI): domain Bacteria; kingdom Pseudomonadati; phylum Pseudomonadota; class Gammaproteobacteria; order Alteromonadales; family Pseudoalteromonadaceae; genus Pseudoalteromonas; species Pseudoalteromonas sp. SWYJZ19. Next base: position 144,917 of record NZ_JADYXI010000013.1, on the reverse strand, counting down.
GAGTAAAAAATGCGTGCCATACTGATCTTTCTTAAAGGGAAGTGGCGTTAGTTTACCGTGAAATAGCCGTTTTCTAAACATACTCGTTATAAAATATGGTCTGGGTTCAGTTATAACCCGATAAAATGCACACAATTAAATAAAATTATGGAATAATGGATTTAATTTTTCCCTGCTATTTCAGTTCCTAGAGGAATTTTTCATGTCAATTATCGATTCAGTGGCAGCTAGCTACGTTGAAACATTAAACCGTCATCAAGCATTATTTGAAACGATGGAAGCTTATCATCAAGAATCTATGCAACTGTTAGAAGCATGCCACAGCGCATTACAAGCTGGAGGCAAGATTGTTTGGTTTGGTAACGGCGGTAGTGCAGCCGATGCGCAGCATTTAGCAGCCGAGTTTGTAGTGCGTTATAAATTAGAGCGTGGTCCGCTTGCCTCTATGGCATTGACTACAGACACATCAATTTTAACTGCACACAGCAACGATTATCACTTTGATACGGTGTTTGAACGCCAAGTTCAAGCGCTATGTAAACCAGAAGATTTAGTTATAGGTTTAACCACTTCAGGTACTAGTAATAATATTAATTTAGCATTAGAAGCTGCAAATAAACTAGGTGCTTTTACTGTGGCATTAACTGGACGTGATGGCGGTAAAGTAAAAGATATTGCTAAGTTACCTATCATTATAAAAAACGACGAAACAGCACGTATCCAAGAAGCTCACATGTTTATAGGTCACTGGTTATGTGAAGCCATGGATATGGTTGTTGCGGAGCAGCAGTAATGGATTTATCGTTATTAAAAAACTTATCAGCGGCACGAATATTAGTTGTTGGCGACGTAATGCTAGACCGTTATTGGTATGGTGATACAGGTCGAATTTCGCCTGAAGCGCCAGTACCTGTTGTTAAAGTAAGTAAATTTGAAGACAAAGCGGGCGGCGCAGCTAACGTTGCAAAAAATATAGCGCGGTTAGATGCAAAAGTTGGCTTACTGGGCTTAATTGGTGAAGATGAAAGTGGGCAGATTTTAGAGACCATTTTAAAAGGTGAAAAAATAAGCTCACAATTAGTCAGTGTATGTGATTTACCTACTATTTCTAAAATGCGCGTTATTAGTCGCCATCAACAACTCGTTCGTCTTGATTTAGAAGAAACATTTACTGAGCAACATAGTCAATTACTACTAAACCGCTTAGAGCTTGTGCTAGATGAATACGACTTTATTGTGTTCTCTGATTACAGCAAGGGATCTTTAAGCTTAATTAAAGAAATGGTAAGCCTAGCTAAGGGCGCCGGAAAAACGGTTTTAATCGACCCTAAATCGCCAGATTTACATTTATATGAAGGTGCTGATTACATTACGCCTAATTTACATGAGTTTAAGTTAGCGGGTGGTCAAACCGATTCAGAAGAAGCTTTAGCTGCAAGTGCACGTGATTTAATTAGCAAAAATGGCATTAAAGCCATGTTGCTTACGCGTTCTGAGCAAGGTATGTCGTTAATTAATGCAGATGAAAAATTTGATTTTGCAGCACAAGAACTTGAAGTAAGTGATGTGACTGGGGCTGGTGATACGGTTATAGCTACATTAGCCGTTATGCTTGGTGCGGGCATGGAACCCAAAGATGCTGTCGAAATTGCTAACTTAGCGGCAGGTATAGCGGTTAGTAAATTTGGTGCAGCTACAGTTTCGCCAGAAGAGTTAAGTCGTAAGCTTGGTCAGTATTTACATACTACTGGTGAGCATTACCAAACACCATTTGATGATGTCCTTCAACATATTGAGTTTGCAAAACAAAATGGCGAAACCATTGTATTTACTAATGGCTGCTTTGATATTTTACATGCTGGGCATGTGCGTTATTTAGCACAAGCTAAAGCCCGAGGCGATAGACTCGTTGTTGGATTAAATAATGATGAATCTATTACGCGCTTAAAGGGGGCAGATCGTCCTATTAACCCGCTAGATGAGCGTGCAATGGTACTTAGCGCACTTTCATCAGTTGATTGGGTTATTCCGTTTGGTAGTCTAGATGAAAACGATACTCCCGCTAAATTAATCGAGCAGATAAGCCCTGATATTTTAGTTAAGGGTGGCGACTACACCGTAGATCAAATAGCGGGTGCTGAGCATGTACTTCGCCATGGCGGAAAAGTTGAAGTGCTTGAATTTTTAGATGGATGCTCAACATCAAAAGTAATTAGTAAAATTAAACAGTAATTACTGATTTAGTTTGCTAAAAAATACAAAAAAGGGATGAAAACACTGTTTTCATCCCTTTCTTACTTTTAATACGTTACTTTATTAAAAGTAACGTATTAAAAGTTATATTCGTACTTAGCAAACGCAGAAGTATCGTTTTCAGCACCGTCGTTGTTAGACGCAAAAGCACCTAAAGTGACGCGTCCTCCCATAGAAAGCATTCTGTAACGAAGTTCTAATTGCTTAGAGTTAAACCCTGTTTTAGTAATAGAATTGCCTAAATCTGGGTTGTTAGGGTAAAGGTCCCTGTTATCGCTGTTGTAATCAACACTACGTAATTTTACCTGCCAATCGTTTCCATTAGATAACTGACCTAGCAGAGTTAAAACGACTGATTGTGCATCGTTATCGTAGGTTGAGCCAATTGTACGACCATGGTATCGGTAGCCTGATCTATAAGCCGACAACTTATCATCATGCTCATAGTAACAATTTTCAACTTTTGATTCAGCTTGGCATGAAACACCAGTATCTATATATTCAACATTTACTAATATGTTCTGAGCGTATATGCGTTGTGTTGTTTGAATACCAAAAAGATATGCTCTGTCGGAAGGCTTAAATTGAGAGCTTGCGTCTTCACCTATAGTGCTAATGTAGATTGCATATGGGTGTGTTAACAAGGTATCAGACCAGCGCATATCAATACCAGCCAGTTGATTACCTATTTTTGACTCAAATTGACTGTCACAGCTGTCATTACCATCTGTGCAAGTTGTTTGGCCAGTTATAACATCAATAAAATCACCCGCAGAGCTAGGTTGCCCTTCGCCAGCCCATTGTGCAGACCAGCTAAGTGCAATTTCTAGCTGTTGAATAGGGCGGAAATTAACACGGGTACTCCACAGTAAAGCATCAGGTATAACACGCGTAGACTCAAGTTTAGCCATTTGTGCAGTAAAGCTCCATTGACCAATCCAGCTCAGCCATGGTGTCTCGAAAGCAGTACTTTTTTCTCTGGTAACACTTAGTGCAGGTAAAGGTTTCGCATTACCTGACATAATTAAGCTGTTATCAACACCAGGTCCCCAAAATTGTTCAACAGCACCGGCTCTAAAAATCCAGTTACCTAAACGGTAAGCTAAGTAACTATCATCAAGTGAGGTATCGTTACAATCGGTTAAAGCTTGCTCGTTGGTAACTATATCGTCAGTCGTTTTTCCATCAACTAAACACTTTTTACCGTCTTTTCTATAATTTATAGCTACTTTAGCTGCAAAGTTATCGCCTAAATAAGCGTAAGCTGCAGAAAGCTCTGTTTCTTGAGTATTTGTTGCACCAAAGCTTGTTGCTATGATTGGATCTGTGGCTGCAAAAGCTGATAATTGAAGACTATGTGAGCTACTATTTTCTGATTTATATCGATGTTTAACGCGAAGTAAAGCATCTTGTAAGCTTGGAGATAATTGCTCCAGCGGCATACTTTCTACATCGCTTATAAAACTTTTCCACATAAGCGGATAGGTAGTTACAGGAGCTAAAATAACACCGGCATCAGCTAATTGTTGAATATCAGCTCTTAGACCATAATCATCGGGTTTTACCCATGGCTCAGCATTAACTGATGCGCTCATAGCGCAAAAAAGAGTAGAAAGTAGAAAAATTCTGTTTCGCAAAGTTCAGATCCTTGTGATTAAGATTGCGGCTAAGTTTATCAATCTAAGTCTGCTATTGCAGTAAATAATCAAATTTATAGAGTTAATTTAATATATTAAAATGTAACCTGTCTATCGTAATAAGTATCTGATTGATATACTGGAGCTCAAATAGGACATTGAGAATGCAATGAGCAACAAACGACTTTTATTTATTCCAGTATCATCACCGGAAGGCATTGGTGAATATATGCGCTCGTTGTTGTTGGCTCAAAGTTTACAGGCAGAACTTGCAGATTCTCTCGATATTCATTTTATATTAAATAAGCATACTCCTTATGCTAAAACTTGTCCTTTTAAAGCTACACTACTCGAACACTCAGCGACTAAAGAGCTTGATTTTGTTTGCGACTTTATAGAGCAATTTAAACCTGATGTCGTTGTTTTTGATTGTGCAGGACGTGCAGGGCATATGAAGGCGGCTAAAAAGGTAGGCGCTAAAGTTATATTCATTTCTCAGCATGCAAAAAAACGTGCTAAAGGCTTAAAACTTAACAGAATTAATTTAATTGATACACATTGGGTTGTACAGCCTGATTATTGTATTGAGCCACTTACATGGGCTGAAAGTACGAAGTTAGACATGTTTCCCTTGGCACATCCTCGAAATGTAGGTCCTTTTGTTACATTTGCCTCTTGCGCGCAAAAACGTGATGTTTTAAATCGCTATAACTTAGTATCGGAAGGCTATTTTATTGTAAATGCTGGCTCAGGCGGACATGTATTAAATAACCTTAATTGCGCTGATGTTTACTTTAAAGCCGCGCTTAAAATTACTAAGCACACTGGTTTAAAAGCAGTTGTTGTGTTTGGTCCCAATTATAAGAAAGCCATTCCTGAAAGTGATGAGGTTACTTGTTTAGCAAGTCTGCAAAGTACTGATTTTTTGGCATTAATGAGCCAAGCTAAAATCGCATTACTTAGCGGTGGAGATACTTTACTGCAAGCAATTGCAGTTCAAACCCCCGTTGTGGCATGTGCTATCTCAAAAGATCAAAATACACGTTTGGATCATTGTGTTAATGCAGGTGTTGTCATAAAAGCAAATCTTGATATTGATGAAATCACTACGAAAATAGCTCAAGTTATTAGCGAGCCTTTCTATAATGAATTCGTTGCTAAATATAGCCAACTTGATAATACACATAGCTTCGATGTGATCACTAATGGCATAAAAAATATGCTTATAGGGGATCGCTAATGAATATAGTGATTGTAATTGATTCCCTTGTGGGTGGTGGTGCTGAAAAAGTAATGCTTACCCTTGCTGAGGAAATGGCCAAGTTAAAGCACCGAATCACTATTTTGTCTCTTGCTAACTCTATTGAATATAATATCCCTGAAGTACTTAACGTGGAGAGTTTATTCGCACATAGGGCATCAAAAGTAGATCGATTTTGGCAGCGTAAAAATAGCATTTTAACACTACAAACTTGGTTTGAAAAAAAACAAAGCGAGCTGGGCAATATTGATTTAGTGCTTTCTAATCTTGATAGAAGTAATAACTTGCTCGCGCGTAGTAATATCAAAAATGTTCATTTTGTTATTCACAACTCAGTTAATGCAGAACTTGCACGTCAAAAAAAGTTAGGTCCATTTTCATACTTATATCTTAAAAAAAGTAAGCAAAATTTAAATGGTAAATCACTTATTTGCGTATCAAAGGGTGTTGAAAAAGAAATAACACAAGGGGATTTAATTAACCCAAGTGCAATTGCGACTATTTACAACCCGTTCGATTTTGAAAAAATAAAACAACAAGCAAATGAGCAAAATAACAATATCCCAAATGAGCCCTACTTAATTCATGTAGGAAGACTCGCCAAACAAAAACGCCACGATATATTATTTGCAGCATTTGCAAAGCTTGATAAAAAATACAAGTTAGTACTTTTATGTAATAAACCGGCTAAAGCGCTAAAGCTTGCACAGCAATATGGCATAGAAAAACAGTTAGTAGTGCCAGGATTTCAACAAAACCCGTACAACTGGATTAAGCATGCCAAAGCTTTAGTGTTGAGTTCTGATTTTGAAGGACTTCCAACGGTATTAATTGAGGCTTTAGCGGTGGGTACTTCGGTAGTTAGCACTAATTGTACATTTGGACCAAGCGAGATATTAACAGGCGAGCTAAGTAAATATTTAGTAACCGTTCAGCAAGGTGAGGCATTAACCAATGCCGTTAAGCAGGTGCTAGCAGATAAGCCAAATGTAGAAAACGCAGATATTCTAAAACAAGTACAGGCAGAGCAGGTTGCTCTGAAGTATTTAGCATTGGCTAACTAAGTTAACTTATATTAGGTTAACTTATATTAGGTTAACTTATATTAGCGAGCGCTTTGAAGTAGTTGCTGTGCAGAGTTTGCCAGTCAGTCGCTTGCCAATTAAATGTCTCGTTTCTACCTTGTTCTTTTAAAAATGAGCGCTCAAGTCGTTCCATATTACTTTGTTGCCACTGCACATTAGGCATTTTTATTTCACCTCTATCAAAGTCGATAATGTACACATCACCAGTATCATCAAACAAAATGTTATTAATGTTTAAATCGGCGTGATAAACACCTTTTGAATGAAATAGCGCGATTGTTTTAGCTATGCGCTCCAACTCATCTTCGGTCAATGGGCGTTCAATTAATATATCGAGTACGCTTTTAGCGCCTTTAACAGCCTCGGTAATAATATCCCCACGATAAATTAATCCGCTGCGGGTTACTTTAGCTGCAATAGGGGTTGGTACGTTTAAACCAAGCTCTATAAGTTTACTCATTAAGCTAAACTCTTTATACACACGGGTTTGTTCAAGCCCTGGATATAAATATTGATCGCTTAGCAATTTACCCACTAAGCCACCGCGCCAATAATGCCTAAGTACGGCTGTTAATTCGTCTTGTTTAAAAAACCACGCAGTTGCTCGGCCCTTTTTAGCGCCCACAATTTTATTTCGTTGTTGCCAATAATTTGCATCAAACCAATCGAGAGTAATTTGGCTCGTGTATTTAGGGTGGCTTAATACAGTGTGATTGCCTTGCACGTGTTGTTTAAACATAGCTCTGCGTAATTGCTAAATAATATGCCTATATTAGCGCGTTTTAAAGCTGAGGATAAGTGCTTGCAATAGCGTGATTATAATTTAAGATCGGCTTTTGTATTTAATACCTAAGGGAATGTGTGACTCAAGCTCCTAACTATTCATCTATTTGTATATTAAGACTCTCAGCCATTGGCGACGTATGTCATGGTGTGAGTGCTGTACAAGCCATTCAAAAAGCACACCCTAATGCAAAAATCACCTGGGTTATTGGCAAAATAGAAGCCATGTTACTTGCTGACTTACCTGGTGTTGAGCTGGTGGTATTTGATAAAAAGCAAGGAAAAGCCGCACTTAAAAGCTTAAAGCAACGCTTTAAAGATCAACAGTTTGATGTACTACTTAACATGCAAGTTGCATTAAGGGCTGGATTTGTAGCGCATTGTATTCCTGCAAAAGTAAAAATAGGATTTGATTGGGCGCGTTCAAAAGAATTGCACAGCTTGTTTATTAATAAACGAATAGAGCCACAAGCTCAGGCGCATGTGCTTGAAGGCTTTAAAGGTTTTGCAAAAGCCATTGGTGTTGCTGATTATAAACCGAGTTGGAACATGCCATATACAGAGCAAGACCAAGCGATTGCAGATGAGTTACTAACACCAAAGTACCTAACTAATAAACTGTTAGTAATATCGCCAGCAGCAAGTAAAGCACAACGCAATTGGCTCGCTGATCGTTATGCAGCATTGGCTGATTATGCAAATGAGCAAGGCTTTAAGGTGGTATTGACGGGGGGGCCAACAGAACTTGAAATTAACCTAGCAAATAGTATTGTTGAGTATAGTAAAACACCTATTTTAAATTTAGTGGGTAAAACGAAACTCAAAGAGTTGTTGTGCGTGTTAAAGCGTGGCAGCTTAGTGCTTGCGCCCGATACGGGTCCTGCACATATGGCGGTAACGGTTGGTACGCCGGTTATTGGTTTATACGCACATTCAAACCCAGCACGCACAGGTCCTTACTTATACCAAGACTACGTGGTAGAGGTTTATCATCAAAATTTGCTTAAGCAAACTGGTAAAACAGCTGAGCAAGTGCCGTGGGGTACGCGCGTAAAAGGCGATGATTTAATGAGCCAAATTACAGTTGATGACGTAAAAGCGATGTTTGATCATGTTGTACAAAAAGAGTCTTTGTAATGAATGCACAAAAAAAAAATAAAGCACTTTTTTTAGACCGAGATGGCGTAGTAAATGTTGATCATGGTTATGTGTATCAAAGCGATAAATTTGAATTTATTGAAGGTGTTTTTAGTACTTGTAAAGCATTTTATGATGCGGGCTATAAAATCATAATCGTCACTAATCAATCTGGAATTGGCCGAGGTTATTACACCGAAACTGATTTTTTAGCACTAACTGATTGGATGAAAACCCAATTTAGCGATCACAGTATTGAAGTTGCCGATGTGTACTTTTGCCCTCATCACCCTAAAAAAGCGCACCCTGAATATTTGAAAGAGTGCAGTTGCAGAAAGCCTGCGCCAGGGATGTTATTGCAAGGCATACAAGAGCATAACATCGACCCTGCTTGCAGTATTATGGTGGGCGATAAACTCAGTGATATGCAGGCTGCGAAAAAAGCAGGGATCACTACCCGCGTTTTAGTGCGTTCAGGTCAAAGCTTTGATGAAAGTGCCAAGCAAGAGGCTGATTTAATTATCGATTCTATAAACAGTTTACCTGCACTTTTAAAGACATAAATAAACTAAACAGATTAGCCTGTAAACTGGCAGGAATTCCTTCCAGTTTAGGGCGTTTGCGACGAACTACAAACCGTGCATTTTTCCCATTAAACTTTTACAATACCCCCCATAATAAACAGTCGCTTAAATGTGGTTGTTTACCCGTTCAAATAAATGGAGAACACAGATGAGAGCATCTGCTTTTTTTAGCCAGCTACAACAGCAAATTGAAGACGTAAAAACCGAAGGTTTGTATAAAAGCGAACGTATTATTAAATCTCAGCAGCAAGCTCAAATCGAAGTTGCATCAGGTAAAGTAATCAACTTTTGTGCTAATAACTACTTAGGTCTAGCTAATAGCCCAGAGCTAATTGAAGCTGCGCAAAACGGTTTAAATAATCATGGTTTTGGTGTTGCGTCTGTTCGTTTTATTTGTGGTACGCAAGATATTCATAAAACACTAGAGAAAAAAATCAGTGAGTTTTTGGAAACTGAAGACACCATTCTATATTCTTCGTGTTTTGATGCAAACACTGGTTTGTTTGAAACTATTTTAGGCGCAGAAGATGCTATTATTTCTGATTCGTTAAACCATGCATCAATTATTGATGGTGTACGTTTGTGTAAAGCTAAGCGTTTTCGTTATGCAAATAACGACATGGCTGATCTTGAAAAGCAACTTATTGCAGCAGATGAAGCTGGCGCTAAAACTAAACTAATTGCTACCGATGGCGTGTTTTCTATGGACGGCGTTATTTGTAATTTAGAAGCTGTGTGCGACCTAGCTGATAAATACGATGCACTTGTAATGGTTGATGACTCTCACGCAGTCGGCTTTGTTGGCGAAAACGGTAAAGGTACACCAGAGTACTGTAATGTATTAGACCGTGTAGATATTATCACCGGTACATTAGGTAAAGCGCTAGGCGGTGCTTCAGGTGGTTATACATCAGGTAAAAAAGAAATTGTTGAATGGTTACGTCAGCGCTCACGCCCATACTTATTCTCAAACTCATTAGCACCTTCAATTGTTACTGCATCAATTAAAGTACTTGAAATGCTAGAAAATGGCGGCGAGCTTCGCGCTAAACTTTGGTCAAATGCTAAATATTTCCGTGAGCAAATGGAAGCTGTTGGTTTTACGTGTGCAGGTAAAGATCATGCAATCATCCCAGTAATGCTGGGAGATGCAAAAGTAGCCTCGTTAATGGCTGATAAGTTACTTGTTGAAGGTATTTACGTAACTGGTTTTTCATTCCCTGTAGTACCAAAAGGGCAAGCCCGCATTCGTACACAAATTTCAGCGGCGCATAGCATTGAGCAACTCGATATTGCTATTGATGCATTTACCCGCATTGGTAAAGAAATGGGCGTTATTTAATTTTATTTTAAACCGAAGCCTTGCTTCGGTTTTTTAGTTGAGTGTGAATTATGAAAGCATTATCTAAATTAAAAGCAGAACCGGGCATTTGGATGACAGATGCGCCAAAGCCAGAAGTCGGTCATAACGACTTACTGATTAAAATTCGTAAAACAGCTATTTGTGGTACCGACGTACATATTTACAAATGGGATGAATGGGCAAGCAAAACTATTCCTACTCCAATGGTTGTTGGTCACGAGTATGTTGGTGAAGTCGTTGATATGGGCCAGGAAGTTCGTGGCTTTAAAGTAGGCGACCGCGTATCGGGTGAAGGTCATATTACATGTGGGCACTGTCGTAACTGTCGTGCTGGGCGTGTACATTTATGCCGAAATACAACAGGCGTAGGTGTAAACCGTGAAGGTGCATTTGCAGAGTATTTAGTTATTCCTGCATTTAATGCATTTAAAATTCCAGATAACATTTCTGACGAACTGGCTTCTATTTTTGACCCGTTTGGCAATGCAGTTCATACCGCATTATCGTTTGACTTAGTTGGCGAAGATGTACTTATTACTGGTGCAGGCCCAATTGGTATTATGGCAGCAGCGGTTGCAAAACACGTTGGTGCTCGCCACGTCGTTATTACCGACGTAAATGAATACCGCCTAGATTTAGCCCGCAAAATGGGTGCATCACGTGCTGTAAACGTGGCAAGCGAAAAGCTTGAAGATGTAATAAAAGACTTAGGTATGACAGAGGGCTTTGATATTGGTCTTGAGATGTCAGGTGTGCCAAGCGCTTTTAATTCAATGCTTAATAACATGAACCACGGCGGTAAAATTGCCATGCTAGGTATTCCACCATCTGATATGGCAGTTGATTGGAACCAAGTTATTTTTAAAGGTTTAGTGATTAAAGGTATTTACGGTCGCGAAATGTTCGAAACGTGGTACAAAATGGCAAGCTTGATTCAATCTGGTCTTGATTTGAACCCAATTATTACACATCAGTATTCTGTGGATGACTTCCAAGCTGGCTTTGATATGATGATTTCAGGTCAGTCAGGTAAAGTAATTTTAAACTGGGATTAGTTCCTAACTAAATTACAAGAAGGGCGGCTTTAGCCGCCTTTTTTATACTATTAATTAAAGAGACTTCAATGGCATTTAAACACATTTCTATAGCGCAAACGTTAGAACTTCTAGATAAAGAAGACGTTGTAATTGCAGATATTCGCGATCCAAATTCGTATCAAGCTGGTCGTATTCCAGGCTCAGAAGCACTTTCTAACGGTAATATTGCACAATTTATGATGGAAAAAGAATTCGATCAGCCAATTATTATTGTGTGTTACCACGGTATGAGCTCTCAGGGCGCAGCTAGTTATTTAGTTGAACAAGGCTTTGAAGATGTTTACAGCATGGATGGTGGCTTCACTGCTTGGGAAGCGGCTTACAGCGAGAAGGTAGAGCGATGATAGAGCTTGGCAGTTTAAATAACCCACGCGCCGCACAGGGCTTTATAGATTATTTAAAAAGCCAAGGCCTAGATGCAAAGATACACTCAGCAGATGGTAGTAATGTCATCATTAGCGTGACTGAAGAGGACTTTCATCAAGTTCAGCCGCTATGGACTGAATTTACACAAAATCCCAATCATGAAAAATACCAGCAAGCATCTTGGGATGTAGGCAGCACGCAATCGCCGCTTAAATATCAAGGGCAATCACTTAATCTTATGGCGCGATTTAAAGCGCTTAGCTGGCTTAACCAAACTGTTAGCATATTAAGTATTGTTATTTATGTCGCTTTTTTATTGGGTGGATTTGATGAAATTTATACAGCTCTGCAATTTAATCCATCACAACCGCTCAGTTGGTTAACACCTGCGCTTGTGCATTTTAGCGCGATGCATATTGTGTTTAATTTAATTTGGTGGATGTCGCTTGGCGACAATATCGAAAAGCAATGCGGAAAACTCAGCTTAATAGGTTTGTTTTTAGTGACTGCACTTATTAGTAATTGGGCGCAATACCTAATGGTTGGTCCTAACTTTGGCGGTTTGAGTGGCGTAGTATATGGGTTACTTGGTTTTTGTTGGATTCATAGCTTTTTAAATCCGAACAAACCAGCACTGGTTAGTACGGCTATTGTTGGTTTTATGTTGATTTGGTTAGTGCTTGGTTTTGCAGATGTATTGTTTGTAGGTATGGCTAATTGGGCGCACTTAGGTGGATTAGTTAGCGGTATGGCTTTTGCCTACACCGCCAAAGTATTTAACGCAAAACGTTAAATACTAATGATATAAATACTTAGTGAACAAGACTTCACGGATGATCTCTTGTCCTGTTTCTTCTTTTAAGAGGCTTTTTAGTTTTTCGGCGCACTTTGCGCGTATTTCTTCACGGCCAGTAAGGGATTTTATTTTTTCTTCAGGCTCTTTAGATAAAATTTCTACTAGGGCATCACGTAGTAATGGCGTGTGGTGCTCTACTACTGCAATATTTGAAGTGTCATTAAGCATTAAATCAATAGTTACACGCACATAGCCCATTTTCTTACTTGATGCGCCAATGTAGTTGGTGATTATATCGGGCTCAAAACCAAAATAACCAACTGTAGATTCAGCACGAGCTGTAAAGCTTATGACGCTTACAAAGAACGTAAAAAGACCTGCGTATACTATTTTTTTCATATTTAAAGCGTTTCTTAAAACTTGTTACAAATAGTTTATACTTAATAGTGGGTAATAAACAGCGCCAAGCAATTATTTATGGTTATAAAACATCACTTTTTCAAAAGCTTTGGCAATGGTATCATCTCGTTGTTTTTTATTTTGTTGAGCTATTGTGATTACTTATCCTCTGTCTATATCTGCTAATTGGCAGTCCACTTCATATGTAAGTGATTTATCTCCTCTAGAGCAAGAATGGCTTTTTGAACCTAATTCTTTAACTGCTAAATTAAAAAGTAAATCACAAATTTTTAGTGTAAGAGTATTGAGCGAACAGTTATTTACTTTAAGTCTAGAGCAAAAGTTATTACTAAACTGTAGCGCTAAAACAGCGATTAATAGAGAAGTACTCTTATTGTGCGATAACAAACCTGTGGTATACGCACAGAGCTGGCTTCCTAAAAATGATTCGAGCAATCCTTTGCACAATATGGGTGAACGACCTCTTGGTGATGTGATTTTTCAAGACCCAGCACTAAAACGAACGGATATAGAAATTGCTCATTTTGATGCCAAGCACCCCGTTCAGCAATTAGTTGCAAAATTAAACCTACCCGAAAAAAACTTACTAGGCCGTCGAAGTGTATTTGCACTCAAAGAATATAAATTTTTAGTGTGTGAAGTGTTTTTACCAGGAGCATATTTATACTCATGAAATTAGCCGTTTTAAAGCCAAAACATATTTCTTACTATATACAGCTAATGCGTATAGATAAGCCCATTGGTACCTTGTTATTACTTTGGCCAACATACTGGGCTTTATGGCTTGCTAATAGTGGGATGCCGAGCTTACTCAACTTTATTATATTTACGCTGGGCGTTGTTGTTATGCGAAGTGCAGGGTGTGTAATTAATGATTTTGCAGATAGGAAAATAGACGGCTCTGTAAAACGCACAGCTCAGCGGCCGCTAGCTTCAGGGCGGGTTAGTAGTGGTGAAGCACTTAGCCTATTTTTACTGCTCATAGTTATTGCGTTTATTTTAGTATTAATGCTTAGCGTTAATACTCTTTTGCTTTCTTTTGGGGCTTTGGCTTTAGCTTTTTGTTACCCCTTTATGAAGCGCTATACACAATTACCACAAGTTGTTTTAGGGGCTGCATTTGGTTGGGCTATTCCAATGGCGTATATGGCTTCAATAAATGCATTACCGCAGCAGGCATGGTTATTATTTATAGCCAATATTTGCTGGACAGTCGCTTATGACACTATGTATGCGATGGTTGATAGAGATGACGATTTAAAAATAGGGGTAAAATCAACCGCTATTTTATTTGGTAAATTCGACCGCCACATAATCTTTTTACTTAATGCTGTATTTATAGCGCTGGTTGCGTTTATTGGTATAAGTAATCATTTAAGTGTCGCGTTTGGCGTTGGTTTGAGTGTAGCAGCTGGTTTATTGGCATATCAACAAACGCTTATTCATAAACGTGAAAGAGATGCCTGCTTTAAAGCGTTTTTAAATAATCATTATGTGGGCTTGGCTATCTTTATGGGGTTATTACTTTCATACCCAATAGCATTTTAAAGCCTTAATAAAGGCTGTTAAAATTCGCTATTTAGAGCTATCGGGGTGGATCAATAATGCCGCTAATAGAGGCGTTTTTTCTAAACCATCCAGCAATAGAATAGCGTTCGTCAACTGCAGGAAGCACTTCATGAGCAAAACGTTCGCTTTCAAACATAACCAATGTGCCAGCAGTTGGTTTAATGGTTATTTCTACTTCTTTACTTTTAGGTTTATATATAACAAGTTCGCCACCTTGCTCTGGCGTATTTAAATAAAGCACCGTTGTAAATACACGATTAGATCGACCTTTAAATGCATCTAAGTGTTTTTTATAAAAATCACCCTGTGTATATTTTGCATAATGGCATTCGTAATCAAATAGCCCCATAAAAAAGCTACGATTTAACGTGGTTTTTATACTTTGCATTATTGCTTGATACGTAAGCTGTGCTTGAGAGCTGCCGTCAAACCAATAGGTTTTGTCAGTACGAATAGTTTTATCTATTTGTAAGTTATTTAATCGACCAATACCGGCAAGGCTAAAGTGGGGGTTTATACGGTGACAATCTGCAACTAAATCGTTAACTAAATCGGCAATAAGCGCGTTATGAATTACGGTGTATCCTTGGCGTTCTATATCATCTAAATAGACATCAGGACCAAAAAGTGTGTTCATTCACATCAGCTGTTTAAAAAAGGTGCGACAGTGTAGCCGAAAAGCGATTTAAAGCTACTGTTTATTGTGCCGCACTTTTTCAAAAAGAAGGGTTAGTTAAATGCAGCTCCCGCTTTTTTTATAAGCGACAGCAAGTGCTCTACATGTTCGGTAATAGATGTTTGTTGGCTTGTTTGTACAACGAGTTGTTCGTGATTTAAATCTTTATTTGTTTTTAGTTGCACGAGTTCAGAGTTCTCTGCGATTGTGTTTGCATGCTCAATGCTTGCTATAGCAAAGTGATCTGATTTAACTACACCAGCCATTACTTGCTCAATGCTACCCACTTTAATACTTGATGATTTATTTAAAGAATCAATTGCTTCATTAAGCATAGTTTGCACTTGTTTAGATTGAGAGAAGCAGCCAAACATAGGGTAGCTATCAAGATTTTGCTTACTTATATCGTTTTTATGTGCAAGAGGGTGATTTTTTGAAACAAATAATACAAGCTGATCAGGTAAGTGAATGTCACTGCCAATACTATTAATAGCTTGAGAGTATACACTTATGTCTATTTCACCTTGTTGGAGTCTGCGTGTTAGCTCTTGTTGATCTTGTAACTGCATTTCAATTTTTATATGAGGATATTGAGCTAAAAACTGTCCACAAGAAATAGGTACTATGCTGCTTGCCTTATTGGTATAGCCAATAACAAGTTTTTCATTAGCATTACCGTTTACTGATTGAAAAATCCGTTTTTTCGTTAGCTCAAGTTCCGATAGAGTCGTTTTAGCATATTCAAGGAAAAGTTCGCCTTCAGGCGTTAATTTAACAGAACGAGTTGAGCGTTTTACTAACTCATATCCCATTTCATTTTCAAGTGTTTGAATGCTGCGCGTTAGCGCTGAAGTACTAATTTGGGTTTGTTCAGCAGCTTGTCTAAAGTGACGTAATACACCAAGTGCTACAAATTGCTCTAATTGTTCAAATCTCACTTTATAGTCCCTTTTTATAAGTAAGTCGCAGATACCACGGATATCAAATATATTAATTTTTATTCTAAAGTTTAGTAAAATTCTATATTGAAATACGGTTGCAAGTTCATACGTGTTTCCAGCAGGATACCCCCCTTTTAGTATTAATTAAAGAGGAAAGCGACCAAATAGTATTACTTTTTTAATTGATAACTAGTTGTTTATTGTGTTTTGTCTATATTTTTGCAATTAACTATCTAGGCAAAGTTATTTTAACTCAGTGGGTTAGTTAGGAGGTTGGAGTTTAATTGTTCTAATTAATAAAAAAGTACGCCCCAAGATAGGGCGCACATATAACATGATTATGACAAATAATAGGGTGTTTTATCTATGAGAGTTTATTTTACAAAATTTCTATTTATTCGGCTGCTTAATGGTTTATTTTCAATGCTTTGTAGTTCTATTTCAATCGCATCACAGGAAATATGTATTTCGAATAAAGACGTTAATAACGATAAACTTAAGCAAGCTAAGCTAATGCCAAATAAAATAATCCCTGTGGTATTAAATTCAATAAATAAAGCAAACATCGAAAATGTACACAGTAAAAAAGAGGCTACGCCGTATACCTGCATTGTTCTGATTAAGTTTATTCGTTTACGTAAGTTAGTGATTTGAGCGACTACAACAGGTCGAATAGATTCACCTTCGCGCGCATTTAACTCCCTAATTAATTGCGCTAAAACTAAAAATCGGTTTGTATAGGCTAATAATAGCAGCGATATGGCTGGAAAAAGTAAGCCCGGGGTTGTAAGTGTCATGTTTATTCCTTAAAAGTGCAGCATGCTAATAATTTAGCGTAGGATATTGTTAACACAAAATAAATGAGGTGAATATTGCAAAATATTAATAATAAAAATTCAACTGATAGCTCTTTTCAATGGGTTACAATTTATAAAGCCGAAAATACCCTTGAAGCTAATATTATTAAAGGTTTAATACAAACCAGTGGCATTGAATGCAAAATAAAAGGTGAGATGCTCCAAGGCGCATTGGGAGAAATTCCATTTGATCAAGCACAAGTTAGTGTGCAGGTTTATGCGATAAAAGAGCGCCATGCGCGCCAAATATTGGTAAACTATCAACAAGTAAAACAATCCGCTCCAGATTGGGTATGCCCTAACTGTAATGAGCATAATGGATCAACATTTGATTTTTGTTGGTCGTGTGAGACGTTAAAGAATGACTAAAGCAAATAATTTTCAGCGTATTAGAGAGCTTAACTATTTACAAAAAGCTGTTTTGGCAAGTGCTTTAATAGAGCGAATGCTGCCAAATTACGGTTTATTTAGCGAAGCAACGGGGTTTGGTGATGAAACCTTACTTCGTAATTCGCTTAATGTTTGTTGGGAAAAAATATTACTGCCTAAAAGTAAAATAGATCTCGAAAAACAAGTTGAAAAAATAGAACCGAATGTTCCTGAACTTGCTGATTTTGATATGTTTGGTACTTACCCTGCTATTGATGCTGCAACGTCTTTACTTAGCTTAATGCATGGTTTAATGGCGCAAGATGAGCAAGAGTTCATTAGTGTCAGTAAAATATCTCAAGCAACAGTGGCCCGCTTTATTGAATATCAAATGACGGTTGAAGGTGAGGTTGCTGATAACACAGCAGTTAGAGAACATCCATTAATGCAATACGAAATTGAAGTATTAGGTGAGCTAATTGATTTTGTAGAAAATATGGGGCGTATTACCTCTGATAGCGTGAAGGCACTTAAAAAGTTTGCCCTAGAAGATGGCCAAACAAATATTGGCCTTACGTTATAAAAACAGCGAAGTGAAATTTTAAAGGCAGGAGAAGTACAGTGCGAATTTTAGGCATTGAATCGTCATGCGATGAAACAGGTATTGCAATATACGATGACGAAAAAGGCTTGTTAGCTCATCAATTATACAGCCAGGTAAAAGTACACGCTGATTATGGCGGTGTAGTACCGGAACTTGCATCGCGCGATCATGTTCGTAAAACGCTACCACTTATTGATGCTGCATTTGCACAAGCGGGTTGCGGCCCAGAAGATTTAGACGGTATTGCTTATACTGCAGGCCCAGGTTTAGTTGGAGCATTATTGGTAGGTACTTCTATTGGTCGTTCATTAGCATACGGTTGGGATATTCCAGCTGTTGCTGTTCATCATATGGAAGGGCATTTACTTGCTCCGATGCTTGAAGAAAATATTCCTGAGTTTCCGTTTATTGCATTGCTTGTATCGGGTGGTCATACCATGATGGTTAAAGTAGCGGGTATTGGACAATACGAAGTACTAGGTGAGTCAGTTGATGATGCCGCAGGCGAAGCATTTGATAAAACCGCTAAGTTACTTGGTCTTGACTACCCAGGTGGCCCGCGCTTAGCTAAAATGGCCGAACAAGGCGTTGCTAAGCGCTTTATTTTTCCTCGCCCGATGACCGACAAACCAGGTCTTGATTTTAGTTTTAGTGGTTTAAAAACTGCAGCATCAATCACTATTCGTGAAAATGACGACGACGATCAAACTAAAGCTGATATAGCGCATGCATTTCAAACAGCGGTTATTGATACGCTGGTTATTAAGTGCAAGCGAGCGCTTAAACAAACAGGTATTAAGCGTTTAGTAATCGCCGGTGGCGTAAGTGCAAATACACAGCTTCGACTGCAGCTTGAACGCGTAATGAAAGGTATGAAAGGCGAAGTTTTTTATCCGCGTACTGAATTTTGTACCGACAACGGTGCAATGATTGCTTATGCAGGAATGCAACGATTAAAAGCAGGTCAGTTTGCAAGTCTTGATATGAAAACAAAACCTCGCTGGCCAATAGATAGCCTTGAGCCTATTTAATTATACCAATTGCATTAAATTAGTGATCTATTATAGCGATAAGAAAATAGCTCAATAACAAGGCTAAAATTATGATACATAGTTGTTCTATATAAATAATTTTTAACGTAGTTAGTGAGTTATTTAATACGCTAGAATGATTATGTTTTTAATAAAATTGGTATTACTCTTACATTAACTGTTTTCGTTTTCATCAGTGGGTGCTTTTTTAGCGCCTACTTTTGGTTCTTCCCCACTAAATAATCGAATAATATTAGTACGGTGACGAAATATAATTAACAACGTGATAAAAGTAACGGGAAGAGTATAAAGTGGTTTTATTAGCCATGTATATAAGGGCGCTAAAGATACAGCTACAAGCGCTGCCAGTGATGAATAGCGTGTTATTGCCACTATAACTAACCAAGTGCACACAAGTAAACCAGCCAGTGATAAGCCAATAGGTAATAATGAGCCAAATGCCGTTGCTACGGCTTTACCGCCTTTGAAGCTAAAAAACAGTGGGTACATATGGCCTAAACAAGCAGCTACTGCGACTAAACCAAGCTCTAAAGGTTCAACTTCTAAAAAATAAGCCCCCCATACCGGAATAGTGCCTTTTAAAATATCAAACACTAAAACCAAGCAAGCCGGAAATGCTCCGCCTAATCTATAAACATTTGTAGCCCCTGGGTTGTTAGAACCACTATTACGAGGGTCAGGGAGTTTGAACAACCGCGACACTAAAATAGCCGACGAAATCGACCCAAGTAAATAAGCTAAAACAAACATTAAAGTGGCTAACACACGCTTCCTTATTTTTTAATTGCTATACCAATTGATAGTACTTTTAAGCTATTATTGGCAGCAAAATTTATCGTGAAAATTATTAACAGGCTATTTAATAGCTAGTTTGGTTATTTTGCTATTGTAGAAGTTATTTTCACATATTTAAACACTGGCTAAACCATATACAGTATTAATTTTATTGATGCTTTGTATAGTTGCTTAGTCGTTTGTTGTTATTTGGAGTATCAATGGATAAGGTTTTTATATCTCAATTGCACGTCGACACTATTATTGGAGTGTACGACTTTGAAAAAGAAAGTAAACAGAGCCTTTATTTTGATATTGAAATGCTTAGTGATATTAAGCCTGCAGCCGAAAATGACGATATTAATTTAGCACTGGATTACTCAAAAGTAAGCGAACGCGTTATTAAGCACTGCACTGCAAAACCTGTTGAGTTGCTAGAGACTTTGGTTGAGCAGTTGGCTGAGATTATTTTAAGCGAGTTTAATACGCCACAAGTTACTATAAGAGTAAGTAAACCAGCAGCAGTAGCACAAGCACAAACTGTGGGTGTTGAAATTACACGTGTTAAGGCAACTGACTAAATGGCTCAAATTTATATCAGCCTAGGGTCAAATATAAATAAAGCGCATTATATACAATGTGCATTAATTGCACTTAAGCAGCACTTTGAGCACATTGTGCACTCGTCTGTTTTTGAAAGTGAAGCAGTTGGGTTTGCTGGCAATAATTTTTATAATTCAGTAGTTGGCGCTACAACTGATATGTCGCTTGCTGATGTATGCGCTTTATTAAAACAAATAGAGCGTGATAATGGGCGTACAGCGAACGACAAAAAATTTAGTCCACGAACGCTCGATTTAGATTTACTGTTTTATGATGATGTAACTTGCGATTCCCCAGCGCAATTACCACGTGATGAAATAACTAAAAATGCATTTGTATTACAACCTCTGAGTGAGGTTGCCCCAGATTTTTATCATCCTGTAGCTAAGCAAACGATTGCGCAGTTATGGAATGAATATAATAACCCTCAACAAAAGCTATGGAAGGTGGAGTTTTCTAACCTATGAGTATTATCGAAATAATTATTTTAGCCCTCATACAGGGATTTACTGAGTTTTTACCAATATCGAGTTCTGCGCATTTAATTCTCCCATCGCAAATTTTAGGCTGGGAAGATCAAGGGCTTGCGTTTGACGTAGCAGTACATGTTGGTACTTTAATAGCCGTTGTTATTTATTTTCGTAAAGAAGTAGTAGATATACTAAGCGCATGGTTTAAATCTTTTGGTAAGCAAGGCACTACCGATGACAGTAAATTAGGCTGGTGGATTATACTAGGTACAGTGCCTGCCGCTATTTTAGGTTTACTTTTAAAAGACTTTATTGAGTTATATTTGCGAAGCGCTTGGGTAATTGCTACTACCACCATTGTATTTGGTTTGTTGCTTTGGTACGCGGATGCAAAAGGGAAACAAATTAAAACTATTTATCAGCTCAATTGGAAAACGGCACTTATCATTGGTTTTGCACAAGCTGTTGCAATGATCCCGGGTACTTCTCGATCAGGTATCACGATGACCGCTGGTTTAATGTTGGATATGAATAAGCAAAGCGCAGCGCGTTTTTCGTTTTTACTAGCGATTCCGATTATTTCTATGATGGGGCTTTATTATATTGCAGAGCTTGCACTGGGTGACCATGTAGTTGATTGGAATACATTATTGCTTGGTGTGGTGCTATCGTTCTTATCGGCTTATGCATGTATATTTATGTTTTTAAAAGTAATAGAGCGAATGGGTATGTTGCCATTTGTAATATATCGTTTATTACTCGGTGTAGGTTTGATTGTATTTTTAACGCTATAAACAAACTTAATTAGTAAAACCAAAAAAAGCACCTTTAGGTGCTTTTTTGGTTTTAAACTCAGCTTATAAATTTAATAAATAAGCTTCAATAAAGCGGCGTTGGTTAGCGGCTTTTGGCGCTGTTTTAAATATAAGTGTATTACCATTTTTACGTAGTTTTAGCTCATTAGTAAATTTACATTCGATAGCATTGAACTGAGCTATGTCGTTTTTAAAACTTTGGTCTTTTTCGCACATGTATGCCATTTCGTTTGCAACTTGTGCACAAAATGAACCCACTGGATATTCTTTTAGGTTTTCATCATCAATGCTTTCCCAATCAACATTGGTATTTATTTTTAATCCGCATTGCTTATCTATTTCGCTATTAGCGGCAGCTATATTTTTTTGTTGATACCCTAAATGCTTTTCACGATTAAACTTCGCTAGTTTAGCTTGAGTACCTTTATTTAACTGTTGATCGTATTGCGCTTTTAAGTCTTCAACAATGGCAGGGTTTGACTCTTCTTTTTTTGATAAGTAAATTCCATCACGAGTGTCTGGAATATAAAGATTGTAAGAGCAACAGCGGTAGCCTTCCTCAACACTTACTAAACTTCTTTGTGTACCATCGTAAGTATATTTGTAAGCTTTATTACTACCATGAGGTTTTAATTCGGTTAAAAATACAATCCCATCAATATCATGGTTTATGCCTGTTACTTTTACTAAAGCTTGTTTTTTATCTGTTGTTGGGGCAATAACAACATTAACGCCTTCGCCCGAACTTAGTTCTATTGGGTACTTAGCAAATTCCAAAGCAAAGCTTTTTTGACTAAGTAAAATACAGGCTATAAAGAATAGTTTTTTCATATTAAGTCCTTTTTAAGTTTTAAAGTTATACAGCAAGCTGGTTTATAACATTGATAATAATTGATTAAAAGCAATACAGGGTAGGTGAACGTGCCTATTTTTTGATTTTTAGCGTTTAAAAAACTAATTAACGTGTTTTTGGCACGAGTGAATTGTGCAGACGTACATAGTAACTAAGCACGAATTTTGGCATTATAGCGCCATTAAACTTTGCATAGCTGTAAAGTGAGCATACGATTTAAGGAAAGTATATGCATATACATATTTTGGGCATTTGTGGCACGTTTATGGGTGGTATTGCAGCCATTGCTAAATCATTAGGTCATAAAGTAACGGGTTCTGATCAAAACGTTTACCCACCAATGAGTACGCAACTTGAAGAGCTTGGCATTGAACTGACTCAAGGCTACGACGTATCTCAATTAGAGCCAAAACCAGATATGGTAGTTGTCGGTAATGCAATGAGCCGTGGTAACCCGTGTGTTGAATATGTGCTTGATAAAGGTCTGCCTTACACCTCAGGCCCTGAATGGCTTAAACATAATTTATTACAAAAATCGTGGGTACTTGCTGTAGCGGGTACGCATGGAAAAACAACCACAGCAAGTATGCTTGCGTGGGTTTTAGAGTATGCAGGTTTAAAACCAGGGTTTTTAATTGGCGGCATAGTCCAAAATTTTGGTGTATCGGCAAAAGTGGGTGAAACGCCATTTTTTGTTATTGAAGCCGATGAATACGACACTGCTTTTTTTGATAAGCGCAGTAAGTTTGTCCATTACCTTCCACGTACACTTATTTTAAATAATCTTGAATTCGATCACGCTGATATTTTCGAAGATTTGAACGCAATAAAAAAACAATTTCATCACTTAATGCGTACATTACCTCAAAGCGGCAAGGTAATTTGGCCAAAGCAAGACGTAGCGCTTAATGACGTAATAGCACAAGGGCTTTGGAGCGAAAGCGAAACGCTAGGCGATGATTGGAGCTATGAATTAATAAAAGCCGATGGTAGTGAGTTTAATGTACTTTTAAATAACGAAAAGCAGGGCACTGTTTGCTGGCAAGCAATAGGCGAGCATAACGTTAAAAATGCAATTATGACTATCGCAGCAGCGCGTCATGTGGGTATAGCTGTTGATCATTGTATTGATGCCTTAGGAGAATTTATTAGCCCTAAAAGGCGTATGGAGCTAAAGGCTGATATTAATAATATTAAGGTGTATGACGATTTTGCGCATCACCCAACAGCAATTAAAACTACGCTTGCAGGACTGCGCGCAAAAGTAGGTGATGAAAAAATTATCGCTATTTTAGAGCCGCGCTCAAACACGATGAAAATGGGCGTGCACCAATATACATTATTAGATTCACTGCGTGATGCTGACGACGTACTACTTTTTGAACCAGAGAATCTAAATTGGTCGCTAAAAGAGCAAGCAGATAAAGCAGGCATGCAGTGCTTTAGCAGCACGCAAACAATTATTGATACGGTGCTTGAAAATATTGAGCCTAATCAACATATTTTAATTATGAGTAATGGCGGTTTTAATGGCCTTCATCAACACCTTGTTGATGGTTTAGCTGATAAATACAGCGGAGAATAGTGTGCAATTTAAAGATAGAATTACGCTCGCTTTTAGCGGTGCATCAGGTGCGCCTTATGGTTTAAGGTTACTTGAAGTATTGCTTGAACAGCAATTTCAAGTTTACGTACTTATCTCAAGTGCAGCGCGAGTGGTGCTTGATACAGAATCAAATATTAAGCTCTCTGGTAACGAAGATAAAGCCACTGAGCAGTTAAGTACGCTGTTTAATGCTAAATCTGGGCAGTTAAAAGTATACGGTAAAGATAACTGGTTTAGCCCTGTGGCATCGGGCTCTGCGGCACCTAAAAAAATGGTGGTATGCCCGTGTAGTGCAGGATCGGTTTCTGCAATTGCGGTAGGGGCGTCAGATAATTTACTAGAACGCGCCGCCGATGTTGTAATAAAAGAACGCGGGCAGCTAATTTTAGTACCGCGCGAAACACCATTTAACGAAATTCATTTAGAAAACATGCTTAAGTTATCTCGTTTAGGGGTAACTATTATGCCAGCAGCACCTGGTTTTTATCATAAGCCACAAAGTATTGAAGACTTAGTCGATTTTATGGTGGCAAGAATTTTAGATCATTTAAACATTGAACATAACCTAACAAAACGTTGGGGTTATGGTGAGGGTAAGTAATGGTTAAGCAAAATATTGCTTTAAATATAGAAGGCCTTACTAAGGTTTATAAAAATGGTGTTGAGGCCATTAAAGGCGTTGATTTACAAGTTTACGAAGGTGATTTTTTCGCTTTGCTTGGCCCAAATGGAGCTGGTAAATCAACCACTATTGGTGTTATTTCCTCACTTGTTAATAAAACAAAAGGCAAAGTAGAAGTATTCGGTTGCGATATTGATACTGATTTAGAAGCCGCAAAAGCGCATTTAGGCTTAGTGCCGCAAGAGTTTAACTTTAGTCAGTTTGAAACGCTTAGCCAAATACTTGTTAATCAAGCTGGTTATTACGGTGTTCCACGCGCTGAAGCCCATAAGCGTGCTGATAAATACCTAGCTCAACTTGGTTTACTTGAGAAAAAAGACAAGCAAGCGCGTACGCTTTCAGGTGGTATGAAACGCCGCTTAATGATTGCACGTGCGCTTATGCACGAACCAAAGTTGCTTATACTTGATGAGCCAACAGCAGGTGTAGATATAGAGCTTCGTCGCTCAATGTGGGATTTTTTACGCCAAATAAATCAGCAAGGCGTTACCATTATTTTAACCACACATTACCTTGAAGAAGCAGAGTTACTGTGTAAAAACATTGCGATTATCGATAATGGTCGAATTGTTGAAAACACCACAATTAAAGCACTGCTTGCAAAGCTTGATAAAGAAACGTTTATTTTAGATTTAAAAACGCCTGCAAATCCTGTAACGCTTGATGGCTATAAATTTACCATGACAGACGATCGCACTGTTGAGGTGGAAGTTGCTAAATCACAAGGGTTAAATGCTGTGTTTAGTGCATTAACAGCTCAAGGTAATACTGTATTGAGTATGCGAAATAAAGCAAACAGACTAGAAGAGTTATTTGTAGGATTACTAGAGCAAGGGCGGGGCGAATAAATGTTTAAATATGGCGTAGCCTTAAAGAGTTTATGGATTAAAGAGTGTATTCGTTTTTTACGTATTTGGGTGCAAACCTTAGTACCGCCAGCAATTACAATGAGCTTATATTTTGTTATTTTTGGTAACTTAATTGGTTCACGAATTGGCGATATGGGCGGTTTTAGCTACATGGAGTTTATTGTACCGGGCCTTATAATGATGTCGGTCATTACCAATTCCTATTCCAACGTAGCCTCTAGTTTTTATTCAACAAAGTTTCAAAAAAGCATTGAAGAGCTTTTAGTTGCACCTGTACCTAACTACATCATTGTTCTAGGCTATATGGGTGGCGGTATGACGCGCGGTATTATGGTGGGCTTTATAGTTACCTGTGTATCGTTATTATTTGTTGATATTCAAATTCATAATATTTTTGTAATTATGGCAACGGTTATTTTAACCTCAGCCGTGTTTGCTTTAGGTGGCTTAATTAATGCGATTTACGCAAACAGCTTTGACGATATAAGCATTATCCCCACCTTCATATTAACGCCACTAACTTACTTAGGCGGTGTATTTTATTCAATTACGTTGCTGCCTGAATTTTGGCAGAATGTATCACAAATCAACCCTATAATTTATATGGTTAACGCATTTCGTTATGGCTTTTTAGGTGTGTCGGATGTTGATTTGAGCGTGGCTCTTGGGGTTATTTTAGTATTTATAACAGCGTTATTTACATTAGCGCTTACATTGATCAAAAAAGGTGTGGGGCTAAGACACTAATGAGTGATGCAAATTCACGTAGTATTGTATCTAATCAAGCGGGTATTCACGAAAAGCTTGATGAAATAGTAAATAAGCACTTAGATGCTGAATTTAAAAAGCCAATTGCAGCACACACCCAAGCCGCATTTGACGAGGTTAATGCTAAAGTACAAGCCTTTAGTGGCCCGCTTATTTTAGACTCGTGTTGTGGCGTAGGTGAAAGCTCAGCTAACTTAGCTAAGCGCCACCCAGATGCACTTATAATTGGTATTGATAAATCGTCGCACCGATTAGATAAGCACGATGTTGAATATAAGCAAACCGACAGTGGTCAGTACATCTTAGTGCAAGCAGACTTAAATGACTTTTGGCGTTTAGCGGTAGCTGCTAATTGGCAACCTACGCACCATTATTTGTTGTATCCAAACCCGTGGCCTAAATCTAAGCATATTCGTAGGCGCTGGCATGGCGCAGCTATTTTTCCATTTATTGTTAAGTTAGGTGGAAAATTAGAAGTACGCAGCAATTGGGATATTTACGTTAAGGAGTTTGCTCGGGCGCTCGAATTAACAGGCAACCCTTGCGATGTAACGCTTTATGAGTCAGACGATGCCATTACGCCTTTTGAGCGTAAATACTGGGCCAGTGACCAGCAAAGCCACCGACTCGTTATTAACTTACCTCGCTAAAGTAAGTTAAAGTGCTAATTCTTCTTCTATAACCGTACTAACATGTGACACTGGGTGGGCAAAGTAGTTGCCTTGCATTAGTACCACATTCGCTTTTTTAAGTGCGGTTACTATGGTTGCATTTTCTACCGACTCTGCCATTAATTGCAAACCAAGTTGATTAGCAAAACTGGCTATATGTTCAATAAATAAATAGATATCTTTGTCATTCACTATTTGCTTTATTAGTGCGCCATCTAGCTTAATACCATCTACTTCCAGCTTAAGTACGTTTGATATATTTGAATAACCACTACCAAAGTCATCAATAATAACCTTAACGCCTTTCGTTTTAACCATTCCAATAAATGCTTTTACCTCAGAAAAGTTGGCAATAGCTTGGGTTTCTAAAAGCTCTAGTGTGATATTACCAGGATGCGGGTAGCGCTTAAGTTCGTCCGCAATAAACTCGCTTAAATTAGGGTCGAGCATATCTTGTGCTGTTATATTTAAACTCCAGCAAATATCGGTTTTTCTAAAGCGACTAACACATTGTGAAAATATAGTACGGGTAAGTATTCCGTCCATTCTTGATCGAGTAACAACATTTAAAAATGCATCAGGTTTCAACACTTCCCCTTGCGCCGTTACCATTCGAGCTAAACATTCGTATTGAACAACTTTATTGGTATTAGTATCAATAATAGGTTGAAAGTAAGGCACAATACGGTTGTTATCAAACGCTTCACGTACTTCTTTAGCCATTTCCACATTGTATTGATATTGTGTTTTTACATCGTGTAGTGCTTTTGAGTAGTTAACGACGTTGTGTCTACCTTGCTTAGCCTGTAGGGCCGCTATATGCGCGTTTTCAAGTAGTAGCGATTTATTGCCACTGGCAATACCTGCACATAGAGTTATATAAATAAAAGGGTCAGTTAACACTGGGGTATTAAAGTTATATGTTTTTACGAGATCGGTAAATTCGTCATTACTCATTTCTTTAGGCGCGAGTAATACTATTTTGTTGGTTGCTAGTCTGTATATATGGCAATGCGCAGAGCTTCTGAGTTTAAAGTGAATAAGTAAGTTTTTCATTACTTTATCACCCACTTCAGTGCCGTAGAAACTGTTTATATCTTCTATTTCATTAACCCAAATAACGGCTAACTGCATGTGATGAGCATTACTTTTTTTAATAAAGTACTCAAGAGCAATATGATTTGAAAAACCAGTACTTGAGTCAGTTGCTAACGAGCGCTTTAGTAAATAAATATATATGGCGGCAACAAGTATCGCGATAAAAAAGAAGAAGCTAGCCATTGCAGCTGCTTTTGATACGCTTTCTTTAAGTTTCTCGTTTAAATTGTAAATAGTTATATCGGCACCCGTTAAATAGGTATTGCCGTTAATAGGGTCAACGTAAGGAATAAAAATAGTTTTAAAGTGGCCCCACTGATCGCTCGATATTTCAAATACAGGCTCGGTTGAGTAAAAAGCACTTATATTGGCATCGGTAGCTTCAGGGTAGAGATCTAAAAATTGAGTTACTTTGCCATTATTCTGATCGTCTTGCGTGTAGCTTGATGAGCTAAAAAGAACCTTTCCGTCTTTTAAAATCATTGAATACACATAAGCAATATCAAGTGCTTGAGCAAACTCAGAGAGCTGTTTACTTTTATCTTGATAGTAAGAAAAACTTATGTTGTCGCCTTGATTAACCGCACTTAAATAATCCTCACCTAAAATATGTTTAACGCTGGTGGCGGCGTTAAGTAAGCGATTATCAACCGACTGCATTATTTCGGCACGCGTGGTTTGGTAAGTGTAGTAAACGTAGGTAAGCAAGCTTATTAAAAACAAGCTAAAGCCTGCCACTATCCAACTAACCTTTACTCTTCCTTCTGGCATATGTGTCCCTTTTTTGTTATCAAATTTATTATACCCAAAATAAGTAAATGCCCAATAAATAATTATGTTTAGTCGAATTTTAATTAAATTATCATTTTTTTGTCATCGCTTTGATTGCTTTTATAGGTTTAAACGAGACATTTTAGTTATATTGCAGTAAAGTTAGCGCAATTTTTAAAGAAACACGATTGCTCTAAATGTCCTAATAAGTAGGCGTTTTTGATGGGTAAGCGCGTGTTTTAGCTACACACACTAGGTATTGAGATGGATCAAAAGCGTTGTGCCGTCGCCTCTAAAGAAAGCCTTAAGCGTATATTTACTGTACCTGAAGCGCCAGACTCAACTTTAAGCAAAATCGAGCTTGAAATTTCGAGTAATTTAGCAGGTTTTCTAAACGAAAATATAGCGGCAATTGAAAAACCATTACATGAAATCGAAAAAGATTTTCAGTCGGCAGTGATCCCAGAGGATCCAACGTTTGTATCTGCTTATGCCCAAGACATAATGGAGCAACTTGTTGCACATTCTGTGCATACAGCTGCGCCTAGCTTTATTGGTCACATGACCTCTGCCTTGCCGCATTTCTTATTACCGCTGTCAAAATTGATGGTAGGGCTAAATCAAAATCTAGTAAAAATAGAAACGTCTAAAGCGTTTACGCCTCTTGAGCGTCAAGTGCTTGGAATGATGCATCATTTAGCTTATGGGCAAGAAGATTCATTTTATTCTAAATGGATGCACAGTGCTAAAACCTCATTAGGTGCATTTTGCTCTGGTGGAACGGTTGCTAATATTACTGCGCTTTGGATTGCTCGAAACCGCTTATTAAAACCCGATGGCGATTTTAGAGGTATCGGCGCACAAGGCCTAATTGCCGGTATGCTGCATTACGGCTATAAAGGTTTAGCAGTATTAATATCAGAACGCGGACATTACTCATTAGGTAAATCGGTTGATTTACTCGGTATTGGCCGCGATAACTTAATTGGTATTAAAACCTGCGAAAATAATAAAGTTGATGTAGGAGCTATGCGCGAAAAAGCACGTGAGCTTGAATCGCAAGGCATTAAAGTAATGGCGATTATTGGGGTAGCGGGTACAACCGAAACCGGTAATATTGACCCACTTGATGAAATGGCCGACTTAGCACAAGACATTAACTGCCATTTTCATGTAGATGCTGCATGGGGAGGAGCGACCCTTTTATCGAACACGCATCGCCCTTTACTTAAAGGGATTGAGAGAGCAGATTCAATTACCATCGACGCACATAAACAAATGTATGTACCAATGGGAGCGGGCTTAGTTTTATTTAAAGATCCCGCTGCAACTGATGCAATAGAGCATCACGCTGAGTACATATTACGTAAAGGTTCAAAAGACTTAGGTAGCCACACGCTAGAAGGCAGCCGACCTGGTATGGCAATGTTAGTACATGCTTGCTTACGTGTTATTGGTCGTAAAGGTTACGAAATGCTGATTGATCGAAGCATCAAAAAAGCACATTACTTTGCTGATTTAATTAAGGCTGATGAAGACTTTGAGCTTATTTCGGAGCCTGAGTTGTGCTTATTAACGTATCGTTATGTACCTAAGCAAATTAAACAAGCAATAGCCGATGCTGATGCAGCAACTCGGTTAGATATTTTTGCTTCACTGAACCGTTTTACTGCCAGTATGCAAAAACGTCAGCGAGAGTCTGGTCGCTCATTTGTATCACGTACTCGTTTAACGCCTTCTAAATACGACAATCAACCAACAGTTGTATTTAGGGTGGTACTAGCTAACCCGCTTACTTCAGGTGCTATTTTAAAAGAGATATTAGCTGAGCAAAAAGAGTTGGCAGCAACAGATCCGGTATTCAAAAAATACTTAAGAAAGTATATGTAATCTAAATACAAAAAAGGGTCACTTAATGAAGTGACCCTTTTTGATATTAGAATAGCTGATTAAATTACTAATGCAGAATACGTGCTCTAATTGTACCCTCAACAGCGCTTAGTTCTTTAAGTGCTACTTCAGATTGATCTGTATCTACATCAATAACTACATAACCAATAGATGCGTCTGTTTGTAGGTATTGCGCAGCAATGTTAATACCGTGCTGTGCAAACGCTTGGTTAATTTGCGTTAGTACACCAGGGCGGTTGTGGTGCACGTGTAATAAACGGCTACGATTAGCAAGCTCTGGTAGTGATACCTCAGGAAAGTTAACAGCTGTAATAGTTGAGCCATTATCTGAGTATTTAGCCAGTTTACCCGCTACTTCAATACCAATGTTTTCTTGCGCTTCTTGTGTAGAACCACCAATGTGCGGCGTTAAAATAACATTGTCGAATTGGCGCAGTGGCGATACAAATTCTTCATCGTTAGATTTTGGCTCAGTAGGGAACACATCGATTGCTGCACCACTTAGTTTTTTCTCTGTTAGTGCTTCTGCAAGTGCATCAATATCAACAACAGTTCCGCGTGAAGCGTTGATCAAAATAGATCCCTGCTTCATAACAGCAAGTTCTGCACTACCAATAAGATTTTTAGTTTGCGGTGTTTCTGGTACGTGTAAACTAATAATATCAGAGCGTTGTAACAGCTGAGTTAGGTTGTGAACTTGTTTTGCATTACCGAGTGATAATTTATCTTCGATATCGTAAAACTCCACATTCATACCGATGTTTTCAGCCATAATACCTAGCTGAGTACCAATGTGACCGTAGCCAATAATACCTAAAGTTTTACCACGTGCTTCAAACGAACCATTTGCTGTTTTTAACCAGCCACCACGATGAGCCGCTGCATTACGCTCTGGAATACCGCGTAATAAAAGTAGGATTTCACCAAGTACAAGTTCAGCAACTGAACGAGTATTAGAAAATGGTGCGTTAAATACAGCAATACCGCGTTCGCGTGCTGCATCTAAATCAACTTGGTTTGTACCAATACAAAAACACCCAACAGCAACTAGCTTGTCAGCTGAGTCTAATACGGCTTGGTTAATATGAGTACGAGAACGAAGTCCTACAAAGTGAACATCTTTAATGCGCTCTTTTAATTCGTCCTCAGGTAAGGATGTTTTAACGTAGTCGATATTGCTGTAACCGTTACGTTTTAGCGTTTCAACAGCGCTTTGGTGAACACCTTCAAGCAAGAGAATTTTAATTTTGTCTTTTGCTAACGATACCTTACTCATAACCTCATCCTATTTAATTTGTGGCCCATTTTTAGTACCGATAATCACTTTATCAGCACCACGCATTGCAAATAGGCCGTTGGTAACTACGCCAACAATTGAATTTATTTGTGCTTCAAGTTGTTTAGCATTGGTAATTTTTAAGTTAAATACATCTAATATAACGTTACCGTTATCGGTAACTACGCCTTGGCGATAAACGGGGTCACCACCAAGCTTTAATAATTCTCGTGCAACGTAGCTGCGAGCCATTGGAATAACTTCTACCGGAAGCGGGAAGTCGCCTAATGTTTTTACTAATTTGGTGTCATCTACAATGCACACAAATTGTTTAGCTACAGCGGCTACTATTTTTTCGCGAGTGAGGGCTGCACCGCCACCTTTAATCATTTCGTTTTGGGCGTTTATTTCGTCAGCGCCGTCAACGTATACATCTAAAGCAGCAACGTTATTAAGCTCAAATACTTCAATACCTAACGCTTGTAAGCGCGCGGTTGAGGCTTCTGAGCTTGATACAGCGCCTACAATAGTGTCCTTTACTGAGCCAAGGGCATCAATAAAGTGATTAACAGTAGAGCCTGTACCCACACCTACAATAGTGTTTTCTTTTACAAACTCGAGTGCTGCCCAAGCAGCTGCTTTTTTTAATTCGTCTTGTGTCATTGCTTTGTGCTCATGTATGTCAGAAATATGCGGTTAGTAACTAAATTTAAATGTTACCAACAGTATGTTTTATCTGGGGTGATAATGGTTTTAAGTGGTACATCCCACGACTCGATTGGTAGAGCCTCAACTTTTTGGCATTCATGTGCAAGGCCAATTAGTTGTGGTTTTTGCCAATTTTGTTCGTGTAAACGTGCCAATGTCCGGTCGTAAAACCCACCTCCCATTCCTAGGCGATTACCTTGTTTGTCAAATGCAACTAATGGCATAAGGAGGTAATCAAGCACTGGTAATGGGCATATTTGAGAGCAGTTCAGCTTAGGCTCCAAGATACCATAGCGATTTGCTCTCATGGGTGAGTTTTTCTCATAGCGCTGAAATAGTAAATTAGCGCCATTGAATGGGTGTATTATAGGTAGGCAAACAGTATGGTTTAAACTCCGTAATTCTTTAATTAACAATGAGGTGTCGAGTTCTCCATCGTTACTTAAGTAAATGGCAATATGCTTTGAATTCGTTGTTTTTTCGCTTTTTAAATGTTGAATAAAATTCATTTTTAGCGATTGCGCAGCAATTATTTGCTGATTATTTGACAAGTTTTTACGGGTATTACGAATTTCTGCTCTTATTTTTGCGCGTTTATTACTCATTAAATTAATTAGCCATTCTTAAAAAGAGAATAAATCGGGAAAAATTAAAAAAACAGCCAGTACGACTAGCAAAATTGTGGCAGTTGCAATCAATGAATATAAAAGTAAGTTACTGCGTTTTTTAGGAGGCGCTAAATCATCATCTAGCATTAGATCGTCACCTTGCCATTCGTCAATACTTTCGTCTGGTGCTTTTAATTGAGCTTCAGGAAGTCGTTGCTCTAACTCGTCTAGCTTTTCTTCAAGGCGAATTAAGCTGCTAGTGATGTAATCGAGTGCATCAAAAATACGTTCGTCACGTTGGTTGTTATTTGCAGCAGGGTTTGAGCCATTTTGAATGATGTTTGAAACAGCTTGAAGCTTACTTTTAATGCCTAAGCCTGCTAGTAACTTAGCCTGTTTTAACGCTTTGTCTTTATCGCTTGGTGCAAACAGTGGCTTACCTTTAAAAAAAAGAGCTACTTTTTCATCTGATGTTTTTAATTTTGCAGCTAAATTTGTACATGCTATTTTTATGTCAACGTTATCGGCAAGTCCTGCAAATATAACGCGAAAGTTATCGGCCATTTAACTGTCCCTAAAGCTTTTATAATGAAATGAGTATATACCTAAAGTACAAAAGAATTCGAGGTCGATTTAATAGTTATTTTGTAGACGCGCTACAAACAATATAGCGAATAAGTTTTAGATGCAAAAACGGCCCTTAAAAGGGCCGTTTTTAATTTACTACAACAATTTTGGCTTAAAGGCCAGCAGCTGCGCGAAGTGCGTCTGCTTTATCTGTACGTTCCCATGGGAATTCGTCACGACCAAAGTGGCCGTAAGCCGCTGTAGGAAGGTAGATAGGGCGCTCTAAATCAAGCATTTGAATTAAGCCGTAAGGGCGCAGGTCAAAATGTTCACGAATAAGCTCGATTAAACGGCTTTCTTCTAGCTTGCTTGTACCAAACGTTTCAACGCTGATAGAAGTAGGCTCTGCAACACCAATTGCGTAAGAAACTTGCAGCTCACACTTGTCAGCAAGACCAGCAGCAACAATGTTTTTAGCAACGTAACGTGCAGCGTATGCTGCTGAACGGTCAACTTTTGATGGATCTTTACCAGAGAATGCACCACCACCGTGACGAGCCATACCACCGTATGTATCTACAATGATTTTACGACCAGTTAAACCACAATCGCCCATTGGTCCGCCAATTACAAAGCGACCTGTTGGGTTAATGAAAAACTTAGTTGCACTTGTAATAAGTTCTGCAGGAAGTACCGGCTTGATGATTGTTTCCATCACCGCTTCTACTAAATCTTTTTGTGAAATATCTTCGCTGTGCTGAGTAGAAAGTACTACAGCATCAATACCTACTGGTTTGCCATTTTCGTATGCAAAAGTAACTTGAGATTTTGCATCTGGGCGTAACCAGTTAAGCTCGCCGCTTTTACGAACCTCAGCTTGGCGCTGAACTAAACGGTGTGAGTAAGTAATTGGAGCAGGCATTAGTACTTCTGTCTCGTTACATGCGTAACCAAACATTAAGCCTTGGTCGCCAGCGCCTTGTTCTTCTGGGCTAGTACGGTCAACACCTTGGTTAATGTCAGGAGACTGTTTACCAATAGTGTTTAAAATTGCACATGAATCGGCATCAAAGCCCATGTCAGAATTTGTGTAGCCAATGTCACGAATTGTTTTACGTGTAATTTCTTCGATATCAACCCATGCGCTAGTAGTGATTTCACCACCAACCATAACCATACCGGTTTTTACGTAAGTTTCGCATGCAACACGGGCATGAGAGTCTTGCTCTAGGATAGCATCAAGTACCGCATCAGAGATTTGATCGGCGATTTTATCCGGATGACCTTCAGAAACTGATTCAGAAGTAAATAAATGTTTTGCCATTGTAATTCTGCTCACAAATATTGCGCTTCACAAACGTCGGTATTAGCGCTAAAAAATTAAGGGGCGTATTTTATCGAAAACAAAACACCTTGCATAGTGTTTTTACGCCTAGACGTCTAAATAAAATTACTAATAACTTTTTGGTCTTAAAAAATATTCATAATGCTCCCTTTTATAGGGTTTTTAATTGCACACCGCCCCCACAATAAGTAAGAATGGTCGGTATAAACAAACCCAAGTTACTTGGGTGCATAAACAAACACATAAATACCCGCGCAAATACACATAAAGGTAGGAGAATTCATGCCATCTCGCAAAGAACTTGCAAATGCTATTCGCGTCTTGTCAATGGACGCAGTACAAAAGGCCAAATCTGGTCACCCTGGAGCCCCTATGGGCATGGCTGATATCGCAGAAGTATTATGGCGCGATTATCTAAAACATAACCCAACGAATCCAGAGTGGGCTGACCGTGACAGATTTATTCTTTCAAACGGCCACGGTTCAATGCTTATATATTCTCTATTGCACCTAAGTGGTTACGACTTACCGCTAGACGAAATTAAAAACTTCCGTCAAATGCATTCTAAAACACCAGGTCACCCTGAGTATGGCTATGCACCAGGAATCGAAACTACTACGGGTCCATTAGGTCAAGGGATCACAAATGCAGTAGGTATGGCAATTGCTGAAAAAGCACTTGCTGCACAGTTTAACCGTGAAGGTCACGATATTGTTGATCACTTTACCTATGCATTTATGGGCGACGGTTGCCTAATGGAAGGTATTTCACATGAAGCAGGTTCACTTGCTGGCACATTAGGCCTTGGTAAACTTGTTGCGTTTTGGGATGACAACGGCATTTCAATCGATGGTGAAGTAGAAGGTTGGTTTACCGATGATACACCAGCGCGCTTTAAAGCATACGGCTGGCATGTAATTAGTGGTGTTGATGGCCACGACAGCGATGCTGTAAGTGCTGCAATTGCAGAGGCTAAGAGCGTTACCGACAAGCCATCACTAATTTGTTGTAAAACAATTATTGGTTACGGCTCACCTAATAAATCAGGTAGCCACGATTGTCATGGTGCTCCACTGGGTGATGACGAAATTAAAGCGTCTCGCGAATTTTTAGGTTGGACTGGCGATGCGTTCGAAATTCCTGATGATATTTACGCACAATGGGATAGCAAAGAAAAAGGCCAACAGCTTGAATCAAGCTGGGACGAAAAATTTGCAGCATACGCAAAAGCATACCCAGAGCTAGCGTCAGAATACAAGCGTCGTATTAACAACGAACTTCCTGGCGATTGGGCTGAAAAATCTCAAGCGTATATTGAGCAATTACAAGCAAACCCAGCAAACCCAGCGTCTCGTAAAGCATCGCAAAATGCATTAAATGCGTTCGGTCCGTTATTACCAGAATTTATGGGTGGCTCAGCCGATTTAGCTGGCTCAAACTTAACAATTTGGGATGGCTCTAAAGGTTTAACACGCGATGATGCAAGCGGTAACTACATTTACTACGGTGTGCGTGAGTTTGGTATGTCGGCCATCATGAATGGTATTGCCCTTCATAAAGGCTTTATTCCTTACGGTGCTACGTTTTTAATGTTTGTTGAATACGCAAAAAATGCTGTACGTATGGCTGCATTAATGAAGCAACCAAGCATTTTTGTATACACGCACGATTCTATTGGTTTAGGTGAAGATGGTCCAACTCACCAACCAGTAGAGCAAATTGCAAGCATGCGTTTAACGCCTAACTTATACAACTGGCGGCCGTGTGACCAAGTTGAGTCGGCAATTGCATGGCAACAAGCTATTGAGCGTAAAGATGGTCCTACATCATTAATCTTTACTCGTCAAGGTCTTGAGCAACAAGCACGTGACGCACAGCAATTAGCAGATGTTAAAAAGGGGGGTTACATCCTTAGCTGTGACGGCAATCCAGAGATTATCTTTATTGCGACGGGCTCTGAAGTGCAACTAGCACAAGATTCAGCAAGCGAACTACGCAGCCAAGGTAAAAAGGTACGTGTTGTATCTATGCCATGTACTGATGCCTTTGAAGATCAAAGCGCAGCATACAAAGAAAGCGTATTACCGGCATCTGTTTCACGTCGCGTAGCAGTAGAAGCAGGTATTGCTGACTACTGGTACAAGTACGTAGGCCTAAACGGCGCAGTAGTAGGTATGACTACCTTTGGTGAGTCAGCACCTGCAGGCGAGCTGTTTGAGCACTTTGGTTTTACAGTGGCAAACATTGTAAGCAAAGCAAACGAGCTTTTTTAATAGTATTTGATTAAATAAAGTAAGTAATTGAAAAGCCCGCACTGTGAAAAACAGCGCGGGCTTTTTTGTTTGAATAACTGTAAAAGCGTTGCTTTAAAACGCCAGCAAGCTGGGCGTCTACAGGGAGTTTAATACCAATCTGCTTATATATGGGGTCTATTAAACGTTAAGAAAATTACGCTAGAACTAGGCAAAAGTTTTTATATCTAGTTGTTCTAAATAAAAAACTTTTAACGACGTTATAGTGCAATTTAATTCGTTAAATTGATCAAAGATTTATGCAGGTTGGTATAATTTTGAGTGGTAGGCGAAGAGTTTGCTCACGTGGGAAGGCAGCTTCTAATTTATTTAATATTACCCAAAGGGCTGCTTTGAATACTTTAAGTGAGTAACTTTCAATACGCTTCTCTTGCAAGCTATTTACCTATCAGGCAAGGTAGTGCGATAAAATTTATAAATAAAAATCTTAAATTAATAGCAGGAGCTAAAAATGCCAAAGTTCGATAACGTAAGTGTAGTAAAAAAAGCCAATGTATATTTTGACGGAAAAGTATCAAGCCGTACCGTTATTTTAGGTGATGGCGAAGCGAAAACGTTAGGCTTTATGCAACCAGGTGAGTTTGTTTTTGATACAAACCAAAAAGAATGCATGGAGCTTTTAGCTGGCCAATGGGATATTTTATTACCAGGCGCGAGCGAATGGAAAACATTTAATGCAGGTGAATCGTTTAATGTAGATGCAAACGTAAGCTTTAAAGTAAAAGTATCTGACTTTGCTGATTACTGTTGTTCGTACACAGATTAATCAATCAGAGCTTAAATTAAGTAGACGTCTGAAAGCCCATGCAATGTGGGCTTTGCATAAACTTTGCGCAACACATGATTTAAATCACCAAAAGCCGTAAATAACCCTCAAATATCTCTCTTTTTTCCTTGTGTTAATCTAAATAGCCCCCAATACTAATTGTAGGTAACAAATAAAAGGATACCCTATGAAAATTAATCTTTCTGGTCACCATGTTGAAGTTACTGACTCTATTAGAGAGCACATCAACGAAAAATTTTCAAAAATCGAGAGCCATTTCCCATCGCTTATTGCGCTCGATATTATTTTGTCTAAAGAGCATCATAAGATCCAAGCTGAAATTAGCACAAATTACGAAGGCACGCGCATATCGGTAAAAGGGGAAAACGAAGTTATGTACCCAGCTATTGCAAGCGCAGCTAAAAAACTCGATGCGGCACTAAAACATCGAAAAGGGCAAATAAAAGCAAACTTACACGAAAAGCCTGTAAGCACGACACCTGAAATCGCACACGAGATCATCCAAGAGATGGATCTTAAATAAAAATTAGTCACAAAGTATTGTAAAAAAGAGCCGCCTGGCTCTTTTTTATTGCCTGTAATTTCTGTAAGTTAGAGGCTCACACACACTATTTTTGAGCAGTAAATGAACCAAGCAGTATCGAAATGGAAATCAAGCCTGAACGCGCTTGGCCCTGGGATTCTCATGGCAACAGCCGCTATTGGAGGTTCTCACTTAGTTGCCTCTACACAAGCTGGGGCAATATTTGGCTGGCAATTATTTTGGCTTATCCTCGTTGTTAATGTTTTAAAGTACCCGTTTTTTCGCTTTGGTATGGAATACACTCTCGCTACTAAAAATAGCCTAGTAGAGGGGTATAAAAGTAAAGGTCCGTTTTACTTTTATAGCTTTATTGGTTTAAACATTGTAGCCGCCGTTGTTAATACCGCCGGCGTATTACTGCTTACCGCAAGCTTACTGCATTACGCTCTACCTATTGTTATTGAAGTAACCTTACTTTGTTGGATGCTGCTAGGGGTATGTTTAGTTATATTACTACTTGGGCACTT
Organism: Pseudoalteromonas sp. SWYJZ19; assembly: GCF_015864375.1. Taxonomy (NCBI): domain Bacteria; kingdom Pseudomonadati; phylum Pseudomonadota; class Gammaproteobacteria; order Alteromonadales; family Pseudoalteromonadaceae; genus Pseudoalteromonas; species Pseudoalteromonas sp. SWYJZ19. The sequence continues at coordinate 105,522 of NZ_JADYXI010000013.1, read as the reverse complement.
TAAAGCGCTCGATAACGTTGCCAAAGGCATTATGGGGCTGCTTACACTTGCAACATTAATTGCTCTTGCTATAGCATTTAGTAACGGTCCAATGGCACCTGCTGACTATGTAGGGCCTTCACCGTACGAACTTGCAATGCTGAGTTTTATGGTGGCTTTAATGGGGTGGATGCCAGCGCCTATCGAAATATCTGCATTAAGTTCTTTATGGCTAAAAGAAAAACAAGCGCAGCAAACCGTCACTAAAAGCCAAGGCCTGTTCGATTTTAACGTAGGTTACTGGCTTACAGCCGGCTTAGCCTTGGTATTTTTTAGCTTAGGCGTATTAGTGCAATACGGGCAAACCAGCAGTATAGAACTCGGTGGTGTCGCGTTTGCCAAACAGCTTATTGATATGTACGCATTAACAATAGGCGAGTGGGCAAGGCCGCTGGTATCAGCAATCGCATTTTTATGTATGTTTGGCACCACATTAACTGTACTAGATGGTTACGCGCGTACTTTAAACGAATCGCATAAGTTACTTGGCTTTAAGCAATCGAAACACAGCTTAAATATTTGGCTAATACTACAAGCTCTTGCCGGTATGGCGGTTATTTTATTTTTTAAATCAGCCCTTGGCCCCATGCTTACCTTTGCGATGACGCTTTCATTTGTTACAACGCCTATTTTTGCATGGCTTAACTTTAGTCTTGTACGCTCAGAGCCAGCTATTAAGCACAGCGTGCTATTACGTAGTTTAACTTGGTTAGGCTTAGTGTACTTGGTTGGTTTTGCTTTAGCTTTTATAATTTGGAAGTTGGCAGCCTAATTAAAGATCGAAGCCCTATAACGGGCACTCTACTTTGTTATATTTATACTCAATAGGGAAAATCTGACCTTCTGCGGATTTTTTTATACTCTTATCGATACGTAAAATACTATTTTTAAAATCATCGACTAAACGATATCGCATTTCAGTCATTGAGTTTTCACCTAAAATGTATATTTCTTCTTGGCGGATCTCCGCTCCATCTGCAATAGTAAGTGTAGTGATAGCATTTACAGTATTTCCTCCAAGGCTGTTTAGTACTCCTTCAACAATACCTTCATACCCAACGCTGTATTCAACTGATTGGGAGTAACCTAACTTTGTCCCTGTTACTTTTGTACCGTAAATATCTAATTTTAATTCACGCGTTTCGGTAAAGCCTTCTTCACTACCCTCATATTTGTAACAAGCAATATTACCAAAATCCAGTTCGTCGTCAGAAATGTCATTCTCTATAGAAAACACAAACAGCTCACCTGTTTTTTTAACCTGGACACCGTAACGCGATGTTTCTGCAGTTGATACTAAGCTTGCTACAGTCACATCTTTGGTTTCTTTGTAAAATATACTTCCTGAGCCAAAACAAATGTTTGCCTCTGTTGTATCACAAGCTTCAATATTTGAATGATTTTCAATCTCTTTTGGAAGAGTGATATCATCCCAATTGTTAGCAAGTTTTTGTGTTGAAGTTTCGGATGCGCTATCTAATACAACTTTTGTCGAGTTGGAAGTGAAATAGTTGTAGCCAAAAAAAACGGCTAAAATGAGTGAAATAACAATAAAAATATTTTTCATAATGGATGAATTACAACAGCTTTAATCAAAAGTGCGTGAATTATAACGGTTTTAATCAAAAGTTCAATTTGGTAAAGATTACCCTTACTCACAATTGAAAACCACGTGTAAATAAGTTATTCAGTAGTGCGAACAAAAAAATACTCGCCCTCTGATTTGGGTAACGATCCGCTTTTTATCAGGTCGCTCATAAAACAAAAATAAACAAGACACCAACAAAACACCCACCCTAAATTTTGTTGTTAAGTATGTTTTATTAAGCATGTTCGCGAGGTAAACTCGCGCCTACAGGATTGGGGTTATATTTGTAGGCGCGGCTTTAAGCCGCGTTTTTGGTTTTTTTTTTACTACTCGCGAGGTAAAAAAATTAAGACAACACCTATCTTAATTGAGATAGCTTTGTTTGTTTAATTAAGGTGGATGTCTAGTTTGATTTAGCAATAAAACACAGCGTGTTATTACGTAGCTTAACGTGGTTAGGACTAGTGTATTTAGTAGGTTTTGCAGTAGCGTTTATAGTGTGGGAGCTAGCAGCCTAAATATAACCCCTTACTTTAGGGTTTTAATTAAAGCCCTAAAGCCCTCAAGCATTAAATTCTAGGATTAAACGAGGTATAAATGGATATTAGAACAGGTGAACTTTCAAACCCACACGTTATAAAGCTACTACAAGGGCATCATAACGATATGCTAAAACACTCACCTGCGGAGAGCGTACATGCACTGGATGTAACTAAACTTACTCAGCCCAATATAACCTTTTATAGCTTATGGATTGATAATAATTTAGCGGGTGTTGGTGCTTTAAAAGCACTAAATACAACGCATGGCGAAATTAAGTCAATGCGCACATCAAGCCGCTATTTACGCCAAGGCATAGCAGCTAAATTGCTCACCCATATAATTGAGCAATTCACACTGCGTGGTTATAAAAAGCTAAGTCTAGAAACCGGCACCGCAGAGGCATTTTTACCCGCACAAAAGCTTTATGCTCAATTTGGTTTTAAAAAATGCGAACCGTTTGGTGATTATGAGCTAGACCCGTACAGCTTGTTTATGAGTAAAGGGCTTTAGCTAAAGCAAGAGGTACCTGCCGCTACTCGTTTAAAATCTTTAATTGAATTTATACGCTATCTGCGTATACTTTAATGTATGAAAAGCCTATTTGTTGAATCAAACATATTCGAAAAGTACCGAGAGCTGTACTTGAGTGATGACGAGTATCGTTTATTTCAAGCAGATCTAATGGTTAACCCAAAACAGGGGGATGTTATTCAAGGAACAGGCGGCTTACGTAAAATACGAGTTGCGAGCAAAGGAAAGGGTAAGCGTGGTGGTTCAAGAGTTATATATTATTACTTGGACGACAAAAGACGTTTTTATCTACTCACTATTTACAGTAAAAACGAAGTAACCGATTTAACAGCAGATCAGAAAAAGCAATTAAAAGAATTCTTAGAGGTGTGGCGCAATGAGCAAACGTGATTTATTTTCAGAATTAACTACAGCACTTGTGAACGCTAAAGCGCATTCACAAGGAAAGCTTACGTTACGTACTCATTCAGTAAATGATATCAACGATCTTGCTATCTCACCTGATGAAATAGTAAATATTCGAGAAACACTTAATATGTCGCGCGGTGTATTTGCAAACATTCTACATACCTCAGCAAGAACGCTCGAAAACTGGGAACAAGGACGCAGCGCACCGAATGGGCAAGCGATAACATTGTTAAAGCTTGTGCAGCGTCATCCTGAAACATTGAATCATATAGCTGATTTGTAACATATTGAAATTAAGATTCTACGGTTTGACTTGGTAATGCTAACTTTTCTTGTTTGGGAAATAATGTATCTTGTAAGTCTAGGTAGTGGGTATTCATTTCTTCATAGAACTCGGGGAAATTACTATATGCTTGCTCTGCTTTTAATCCAATCATCTTTAGCACTAATTCATTGGATTTAAGTTTATTATCAGGTAACTTTGCGACATTAACTAATAGCTTTTGTTTTGAGTTTTCAATCTGTATAGCTATATTAGCTAAGTCTTTATTGAAGTGACTTATTGCCTCTTTTAATTGATTAAATTCCTGCTCTAACTCTCTTACTTTTGCCCTATTAGAATTTAAGTTGCTTAAGAGATCTAGCTGAGGATCTAATTTCTTTAGCTCGTTTATTTTCTTCTTACGTTCATTCGTTTGATGAACAGACTCGCTAATATTTATAAAATAATTAACAGTACTTCCTAATAATTCAAGTTTTGTATCCAATGATTTCTGTGTGAACCAGCTATCTTTTGCATTCCACGCCAAATAAGTTAGTCCAATTGTGCCGATCATTATCAAGAAAGTACTGGTAGAAGTTATCCAGTTAGTAAGGCTATCTTGTTTAAATTTGCTTAGTAGTATATCCATAATTGAATTCGTAGAAATACCTACGATAAATCCAATTAATATGAGAAGAGTACAAACAAGCCATTCATTTAAATAAATACTTTTTTTCATGTTATTCCTTTAACTCAGCTCTTTTATCGCTCTACTTATCCCATCTAAACTCAGCGCGTACATGCGGTTGTTCATTAGCTCTTTTATAAAGCCAATTGATTGATAGTACGGCCAGTGTTCAACGGGTTGTGGGTTGAGCCAGGCGACTTTATCAAAGTGGTTGGTGACTCGTGATAACCATGCACTGCCGGGCTCTTCGTTGTAATGTTCTACGGAGCCGCCAGGGTAGGCTATTTCGTATGGGCCCATAGTGGCATCGCCAACAAATATTACTTTGTAGTCGCTGGTAAATTTATTAATCAGCGTCATGGTGTCTATTACGTTTGAATGGCGGCGCGCGTTATCTTGCCACACGTGCTCGTACAAGCAGTTATGAAAGTAGTAAAACTCTAAATGTTTAAATTCGCTGTGGGCGGCGCTAAATAGCTCTTCGCAGGTATGAATGTAGTCATCCATTGAGCCGCCAATATCAAACAGCATCAATACTTTTACGGCATTGTGGCGCTCAGGTGCCATTTTTACATCAAGCATGCCGCCTTGTTTTGCAGTAGCGCGAATAGTCTCGTTTAAATCAAGCGTGTCGCTTGCGCCAGTGCGGGCAAATTTACGTAGTTTTTTAAGGGCGAGTTTAACTGTGCGCGAACTAATTTCTCTGTCGGTGTCGAGGTTTTTGTATTCTCGTTTATCCCACACTTTTACCGCTTGGCGGTTACGATTGCCGTCTTGACCTATGCGCACGCCTTCTGGGTTATAGCCGTATGCACCAAAAGGTGATGTGCCGCCAGTGCCCACCCATTTATTGCCGCCTGCGTGGCGTTTTTGTTGCTCTTCTAAACGCTCTTTTAGGGTTTTCATAAGCTCGTCGAGCCCACCCATAGCTTTTAGCTGAGCTTTTTCTTCATCGCTTAAGTTTTTTTCAAACTCTTTACGTAGCCAGTCTTCGGGTAAGTTGTGCTGTTGCTTTAAACTCTCGAGCAAATCGAGGTCAGCAATACCACTAAAATAGTCGCTAAAGGCTTTGTCGAATCGGTCAAAGTGCGTTTCGTCTTTTACCATTATGGTGCGTGCTAAATGGTAAAAGGCGTCTACGTCGGCAAATATAACGCCTTTTTTTAAGGCGTTTATTAAATCGAGTAGCTCGCGCAGGCTTACAGGCAAGCGGTATTCACGCAGTTTGAAGAAAAACGCAATCAACATCTTAACGGCGGCTCATAAAGGCAAGTTTTTCGATTAGGCTTATATCTTGCTCATTTTTAAGTAATGCGCCAAACATGGGCATTAAGCCACCTTTTTTAGCTTTATCGTGCAGTGTTTTAGCGTCAATGTCTTCAGCCATTAGTAATTTAAGCCAATCGAGTAATTCGCTGGTGGATGGCTTCTTTTTAAGGCCGTTTGCATCGCGCAGGTTAAAAAACACTTCGAGTGCTTGGCGTACTAAATCTTGTTTAACGTTAGGGTAGTGCACGTCAATAATTTGCTGCATTTCATCGCTGCTAGGAAAATCAATATAGTGAAAAAAGCAGCGGCGTAAAAATGCGTCCGGTAATTCTTTTTCGTTGTTAGAAGTGATGATCACAATAGGGCGCTCTTTTGCGACAATGCGCTCATTAGTTTCGTAAACATGAAACTCCATTTTATCAAGCTCAAGTAGTAAATCGTTTGGAAACTCTATGTCGGCTTTGTCTATTTCATCAATTAAAAGCACTGGGCGTTTACCGTGTAGTTCTGCATGAGTAAATGCTTGCCAAAGCTTACCTTTAACAATGTAGTTACCAATATTGTGTACACGCTCGTCACCTAATTGACTGTCGCGCAGGCGCGAAACCGCATCGTACTCGTACAAGCCTTGCTGCGCTTTAGTAGTCGATTTTATATGCCACTGGATAAGTACTGTATCTAAGCTTTTAGCTAACTCCTCAGCCAGCATAGTTTTACCTGTGCCGGGTTCGCCTTTAATTAAAAGTGGTTTTTCGAGCATAATGGCCGCATTTACTGCCTGTTTTAGCGAGCTGCTTGCGATGTAATTGTCAGTAGAATTAAATTGCACGGTGTACCCTTGTCTGGTCTGAGGAGTAAGTTATTTTGTTATAATGCCATAGTTAAACGGCAGGTCCAAGGTAGGCAAAACGCGGTATGACCTCTCCATCTTTTTCAATGGTTTCTAAAAACATACTAAGTGGACGTGCCCAGATTCCAAATTCACCATAGAGTGCTTGGTAAATCACAAGTTGTTCCTCGGTTTCGCTATGGGTGGCAACGTGAATAACTTTGTATTGCGGCCCTTTGTAGTGTTGGTACATACCTGGTTTGAGGGAAAGTGGTTTTATTGCTGTAGTCATGTTTTGATCTCTTGTATAATTTGGCTTTGCACTTTTAATGTTAACTAATTTGCCAACACTATGAACTATATTTCTTTAGATGATTACAAAAAGGCGTGGGTTTTTCGCCACAAAGATTTACCTGTATCTGATGAAGACGCAGCAAAAATAAAGCCTATGGGCGATGAGCGTGCAGCCGTACTTTGGACAACCATGGTGAGCCGTGAGTTTGATCACCCAGATTTTTTTGAAGACACCGATTGGTGTGGCCAAGAAAAAAGCTTTAGCCAAGAAGTAGATTGGCAAGATGCGTGGGAAAATGGCGATGCGCAACCACCAGAAGCAATCTTAACTTTTTTAGATTGGGAAGCTAATACCACGGTTTATTTTTGTATGGCGCGCGATAATATTATCGAAACGACGTTTGATGTATTTAAACGCAATTGGCAAAACTTTATGTTTTTAGCCGATGGCAGTTTGCTGATTGGTAAAAAGCGTAATACGGTTGTGCAATTTTTAGAATCAGGTAAAGCAAAATTAGGTGAAAAGCCAAGCGCTTAATTAGTGCGCTGCGCTTAAAAAACATTCAATACTGTGTTATAAAACATTTACCTGAATATTTTTGAGTACAGCTATTGGTCGCTAAAAATCAGTCACTTGGTGCTCAGCAGCAAGTTGAAATTTGGCAAACTGATACACAAAAAGTGTTGTATGCACAATTGTGCAATGCGTTTTATCAGCGTGAGGTTCAGCGATTAGTTGCAGAGCCTAATGCCGAGAAATTGCGCCGCCAGTTAAAAAGCCTACCTTATTATATTGAGAGAGCGGCAACGTTAGTAGCTAATGGCGACACGCCTTTTACGCTTGATGCACAAAACGGGACGTGGCTTGAAAAGCAAAAACCGACCCCACCCGATGTGAATGTTCACGCTAATGAACTTTTTTATCAAACGTATGCCAAAGTGGGGCTTATAGTGCCCGTTATATTACATGGCTACGATCAGGTACGTCTTAGAATAGACAGTATCGATCAGTTAGGCGAAAATAAGCTGCATTGTAACGAGCTTGGTTGGTTTGATTTTTTAGGAAATGGGCTAGAGCAGCAAAATGCTCAGTTAATAAAGCCAAGTAAAGTGAGTTTAACCGCTGCATGTTGCGGGCATCAGTGGCAATTTTCGAAGCGTTGTATGCCACGGGTTTTATCACTACGTGAAATGCTTTTAGCGGGTAGTATTAATTGGCGCAATTTAAAGCGCCCCTTAGCGTATTAAAGTTAAGGTATTTGGAATTTAAAATAAGGAGTGTTAAATGCGTATTTTTCAAGTTGGCTTACTGTGCTTAGCACTGTTTGTACAATACAGATTATGGTTTGGTCATAATGGTTTACAAGACTACACACGGCTAAAAGGTGCTGTAGCGTCGCATCAAGAAACCAACGAAAAGCTCATTAAACGTAATAAAGTACTTAAAGCAGATATTGAAGACTTAAAGCTTGGCCAAGAAGGCATTGAAGAGCGTGCACGCAACGAATTGGGAATGATTAAACCGGACGAAACATTTATTCGTGTTTTACCGGGCAAACAATATGACAAATAAACAGACTATTGCAGCAATTGTACCAGCTGCGGGCGTTGGCAGTAGAATGCAGCACAGTGCGCCTAAGCAATACATACAATTAGCGGGTAAAACCATTTTAGAACACACCTTAGCTAAACTTTCTCAATTATCTCAATTACGCACTATTGTTGTTGCCCTTAGCGACAGCGACCCCTATTTTGACGAACTCCCAACACTTGATAAGCGCATTGTTCGCGCCAGTGGCGGTAAAGAGCGTGCAGATTCAGTACTCAATAGCTTACTTTTTTTAGCGCCCAATCCTCCAGCATGGGTGCTTGTACATGATGCTGCGCGTCCGCTAGTTAATATCAGTGATATAGAACGCTTAATTGATGAATGTATACGCGCTGATGAAGGCGGTATTTTAGCTAGCAAAGTAAAAGACACCATAAAACGCGGCCACACTCATGCCCTACAAACTGTGCCACGAGACGATTTATGGCAAGCACTTACCCCGCAGTTTTTTAAATATGACGAGCTTAAAAATGCACTTCAAGGCGCATTAGCAAGTGGGGCAACTATTACAGACGAAGCAAGTGCAATTGAATGGGCGGGTAAGCCAGTAAAGCTTGTAGCAGGTCGCAGCGATAATATTAAAATAACCACGCCAGAGGATTTAGACTTGGCTGGGTTTTTATTACATAAACAACAAAACGAGAGTGCATTATGATACGAATTGGCCATGGTTTTGACGTACATAAATTTGGTGGCGAAGGCCCTTTGACTATTTGTGGTGAAAAAATTGATTACCCACAAGGCTTTTTAGCGCACTCAGATGGTGATGTTGCTATTCATGCATTATGCGATGCTATTTTAGGCTCGCTTGCAATGGGTGATATTGGTAAGCACTTTCCAGATACGGCTAGCGAGTATGAAAATATCGACAGCCGTATTTTACTTCGCCATGTGATGAGCTTAGCTAAAGAGCAAGGTTATGTAATTGGCAATGGCGATGTGACTATCGTTGCACAGGCGCCAAAAATGCTGCCACATATTCAAGCTATGCGCGCTAATTTAGCCAGCGATTTAAATTGTGACCTTAGCCAAATTAACGTTAAAGCCACTACTACCGAAAAGCTAGGCTTTGAAGGGCGCAGGGAAGGTATTTCTAGCCATGCAGTGGTTATTATGAATAAAGAGCTTGCGAGTACAAAAAACGCATGAGCGATTTAAATTATTTATACGGTGCACCGCTTTCTAAAGCTGATTTTAAAACCACTGCTGAAGACTTTATGGTTGATGAAGACCTAGGTATAGAATTTACCGGCAGTGGCGAACACGTGTGTTTGCAGGTGGTTAAAAAAGGCGAAAATACGCAATACGTTGCAAAGCTAATTGCACAGCGTGCGGGTGTTTCACCGCGAGACGTAAGTTACGCCGGCATGAAAGATCGTCACGGAGTGTGCTCACAGTGGTTTAGTGTAAAAGTACCGATTAAAAAGCCTATCGATTTTAGCGATTTAAATAGCGAGAGTATTTTTATTGTGTCGCAACAGCGCCACGACCGTAAATTACGCACGGGTTGCCACAAAGGTAATAGATTTACTATTACGCTTCGTAATGTAACCAAGCCCCTTGATATTTTATGCCGTATTAATGCAGTACGCGCAGGTGTGCCTAATTACTTTGGTGAACAACGCTTTGGGCATGGCGGTCATAACTTAGTAATGGCTGAAAAAATGTTTGCTGGGGAGCGCATTCGCGATAAAAAACTGCGCGGTATTATTATTTCAGCAGCGCGTTCTCATGTATTTAATCAAATAGTAAATTTACGTGTTAAAGAGCATGGTTTAGCTAAAACAATGCACCGTGAAGTATTTATGCTCAGCGGCAGTAATGCATTTTTTGAAGATGCAATTAACGACGAAAACATAGAGCGACTAGCCACTGGCGATATTATGATGTCGGCACCTATGGTGGGTAAAAGCGAAAAAGGTTTAACCGAACAAGAAAAAATATGGCTTGAACCTTTCCAAACATGGTGCGATGGCTTAGGTGAGCTAGGCCTTAAAAATGAGCGTAGGATGCTGCGTTTAATTCCGCAAAACTTAACGGTTGAGACCATAGATGAAACCAGTTTAAAACTGAGTTTTGGTTTGCCAAAAGGGTGTTTTGCAACTGCATTATTACGTGAGCTGGTGGATTATAAAGATGCTAGCCCTCGAGAGCGCAAAGAAAAGGATAATGACATAAATGAAGATACTGCTAAGTAACGACGATGGCGTAAATGCCAAAGGCATTGCTGTTTTATATCAGGCGCTTATACAAATTGCAGATGTAACCCTTGTTGCACCTGATCGCAACTGTAGTGGCGCAAGTAATTCTTTAACATTAATGAATCCACTGCGGGCTACAATGCTCGAAAATGGGTTTATGTCGGTTAATGGCACGCCTACTGATTGCGTACATTTAGGTGTAAACCAGTTAGCTGATGAAAAACCAGATCTAGTTGTTGCAGGTATTAATCATGGTGCTAATTTAGGCGACGACACGCTTTATTCGGGCACCGTTGCCGCTGCAACTGAAGGTCGCCATTTGGGCTTACCTGCAATTGCAGTATCGCTTTGCTCACATAAGGGCGAGCATTTTGAAACAGCCGCCGCAGTTACCGTAAATATTATTAAAGGCTTGGCTTCGCACCCGCTGCCAAAAGATCAAATAATAAATATTAATGTGCCAGATATTCCATTAAGTGAATTAAAAGGGGTGCAAGTAACACGCCTAGGCGCTCGTCATAAAGCCGAAACCATGACCAAACAAACAGATCCTTGGGGTCGTGATATTTATTGGTATGGGTCGCTAGGGACTGAAAGCGATGCAGGAGAAGGGACCGATTTTCACGCTATTAACAATGGCTATGCATCGGTGACGCCATTAAGTGTTGATATGACAGCAAAAGATAGCTTAAAAGCCGTAGGAGACTGGTTAGCCGATTTGGAGATTAATCGTGCTCGCTAACTATACTCGCAGTGCAAAAGCGTTATCTGACTTACTAAAGCGTGAAGGCGTTGAAGATACACAAGTACTCAGTGCAATAGCTGACATTCCTCGCCATATTTTTATAGATGATGTGCTAAAACACAAAGCCTATGAAAATACAGCGTTACCTATTGGGCAAGGGCAAACTATTTCTCAGCCTTATATAGTAGCGCGTATGACTGAGTTGCTTAGGCTTGCTGGTGTACGCGATAAAGTATTGGAGATTGGCACTGGCTCTGGCTATCAAACTGCAATATTAGCTAAAACGTTTACAAAGGTTTATTCGGTAGAGCGTATTAAAACACTTCAGTGGCAGGCAAAACGCAGGTTGCAGCAACTCGATTTATATAATGTAACTATGAAGCATGGCGATGGTTGGCAAGGCTGGCAATCACAAGCGCCGTTTGATGGTATTATAGTGACTGCTGCGGCCTCTAAAGTACCGCAAGACTTACTTGAACAGTTAGCCGATGGTGGCGTGTTATTAGTCCCAATTGGTGAGAGTGATCAAAAATTAATAATGGTTATCCGCAAAGGCGATAATTATAAAGAGCATGTTATTGCTCCCGTTAGATTTGTGCCGCTAGTACCTGGCGATATTGAATAGGAATTCATTTTGAAGTTGTTTACCAAGTTATACGATATGGCCCTCGTGTGGGCAAAACACCGTCATGCGGAACGTTATTTAGCTGCAATGAGCTTTGCAGAGTCAGTTTTTTTTCCGATACCGCCCGATGTAATGCTTGCACCTATGTCGCTTGCGCAACCCAAAAAAGCATGGCGTTTTGCAAGTTTTGCCACAATAGCATCGGTTGTTGGTGGAGTAGTTGGTTACTTGCTTGGGTTTTGGCTATTTGAACCCGTTGTTGAGCCATTGATTGTGCAAATGCACTGGCAAGAAAAGTTTGATATCGCATTAAATTGGTTTAAAGATTACGGTGTTTGGGTTGTGTTTTTAGCTGGTTTTTCGCCTATACCATATAAAGTATTTACCATTGGCGCAGGTGTTTTACAAATGACATTTTTGCCATTTTTACTCGCATCGGCGATTGGACGTGGTGCGCGATTCTTTTTAGTTTCAGCCTTAATGAAGTGGGGCGGGGCTAAAATGGAAGCAAAATTACGTCAATATATTGAAATACTTGGTTGGGGATTAGTGGTATTAATTGCGCTAGCGTACTTTTTATTGCGTTAAGCGTTAAAAATATCAATTGTCTAATTTGGGAGAAAAATACAATGAATAAACAGTTTTTACTGTATGTGACTATATTTGTTGGTGTTTTTCTTTCTGGTTGCTCTTCTCGCCATATTCCAGCGCCAGTTAGCAGCCTAAATAATAATGTTAATGATTTAGGTCATACCATTAACATAAATGGCGATATTTATAAGGTGCAAAAAGGTGATACGCTCTATTCGATAGCCTTTAGCGCCGGTAAAGATTTTAGATTACTTGCAAAAAACAATTCAATTCCATCACCTTACACAATTTTCCCTGGGCAAAACATCTCCTTAACCCCCAAGCTCGAAAAAACAAAAAGGGATGAAAAATATACGAATTCGAGTAAAAAGTCTATAAAAAACACACAAAAAAATAACATAATATTAAAGAAAGAGCTTGATCCTCCAAAACAACGAGAGTATGTTCAGAAACAAGCCAGTAACAAAGTTAGTAATACTAAACGTTTGTCGAGCAGTAAAGTAAAGTGGTTTTGGCCTGCAAAGGGCAAAATTACCAAACGCTTTTCTAATAAGGAAAACGGTTATAAAGGTTTACAGATTACTAATCGCAAAGGGGCTTCAGTCTTAGCTGCGGCACAAGGAACAGTGGTATACGCGGGTAACGCTCTACGAGGTTATGGTAGTTTAATCATATTGAAACATAATGATGATTACCTAAGTGCTTATGCACATAACTCGAAATTACTTGTTAAAGAAAAGCAGAAGGTTAAGGCAGGACAAAAAATAGCAGAAATTGGTAATTCAGAATCTCCGGTCACCGCGCTTCGTTTTGAAATTCGCTACCGAGGGCAAGCTGTCAATCCTGCTAAATACCTACCCTAATTTTCAGGTATTGATAATTGCTCGGGAGAAGGCTTATGGCTAGCGCAGCAAAACTTGACAAACACACTACGACTGACGAAAAATTCGATGACATCGCTGCTGATGAAAGCACAACTTTACTAGATAAAGTAGAAGACGATGAAATCTTTGCAAAAGAAGAAGTAACTAAAAACCTTGATGCAACCCAACTTTATTTAGGCGAAATTGGTTTTTCTCCTTTGCTTAGCGCAGAAGAAGAAGTGTTTTTTTCTCGCAAATCACTTCGAGGTTGTGAAGCCTCACGCAAACGTATGATTGAAAGTAACTTACGTTTAGTTGTTAAAATAGCACGCCGTTACAATAACCGTGGCCTTGCTCTACTCGATTTAATTGAAGAAGGTAACTTAGGCTTAATTCGCGCTGTTGAAAAATTTGACCCTGAACGTGGCTTTAGATTTTCTACTTACGCTACATGGTGGATACGTCAAACAATTGAACGTGCCATTATGAATCAAACTCGCACCATCCGCCTACCAATACATGTTGTTAAAGAGCTTAATGTTTACTTACGTACAGCGCGTGAATTAACTCAAAAGCTTGACCATGAGCCAACAGCTGACGAAATTGCAGCTTGCCTAGACAGACCCGTTGAAGACGTAACTAAAATGCTACGTTTAAACGAGAGAATAGCATCGGTTGATATGCCGATTGGTGGTGAAAACGACAGTGTACTGCTTGATATCATCCCAGATGAAAAAAGTGCAGGCCCTGAAGGCGAAGTACAAAATAATGATATTAATAAACACATTGTAGATTGGTTAGGTGAATTGAACCCTAAACAACGCGAAGTGTTAGCACGTCGATTTGGATTACTTGGCTACGAGCCATCTACACTTGAAGATGTAGGTCGTGAAATAGGCTTAACACGTGAGCGTGTAAGACAAATTCAGGTAGAAGCATTACGTCGTTTGAAAGACATTTTGCAACAAGAAGGTTTAAGTACAGATAGCTTGTTTAATCAGTTTTCGTAACTGGTTAAATAGTTTAAGAGACTATGTGTGTTAAAAAGCCGAAGAATTTATTCTTCGGCTTTTTTATGCTTGTAAATTAGATGATATAAATTATACCAATCTGCTTATATACGGGGTCTATTTAACGTTAAGGAAATTACGCTAGAACTAGGCAAAAATTTTTGTATCTAGTTGTTCTAAATAAAAAATTTCTAACGACGTTATAGTGCAATTTAATTCGTTAAATTGATCAAAGATTTATGCAGGTTGGTATTACAACAATGCTTTTAGTTTATATAATAAATCGTGCGCTTGGCGTGGCGATAAATTATCAGGGTCGATAGCGCTTAATTGTTCTTCTACTTCAGAAGGGGCACTTTGTGCAATTTCGTTATTAAAAGTAAAGGCTTGTTGCTCAGTATTTGGTGCAGTAACGCTTTGATGATTTTCAAGTAACTTAAGTTTTTGCTTTGCTTGTGCAATAACAGCTTTTGGCACACCCGCAAGAGCAGCTACCTGTAAGCCAAAGCTCTTGCTTGCTGCGCCATCAAGTACTGTATGCATAAAGGCGATTGTATCGTTATGCTCTATTGCATCAAGGTGCACGTTTACCAGGCCTGTTGTTTGTTCAGCAAGTTCTGTTAACTCAAAGTAGTGCGTAGCAAATAATGTTTTAGCTGATATTTTTGACGCTAAATGATCGGCTGTTGCATACGCAAGCGAGAGCCCATCATAGGTACTTGTACCGCGACCAATTTCATCCATTAACACTAAAGACTGCGCCGTGGCATTATTTAAAATAGTCGCTGTTTCGGTCATTTCTACCATGAAGGTTGAGCGACCTGATGCTAAATCATCGCTTGCACCAATACGTGTAAATATGCGATCAATATTACCTATTTTAGCGCTGTCTGCAGGTACGTAACTGCCAATGTGAGCCATTAGTACAATAAGTGCTGTTTGGCGCATATAGGTTGATTTACCGCCCATGTTTGGACCCGTAATAATCAACATTTTACGTTGGCTGTTTAATTCAACAGGGTTAGCAATAAACGGTTCTTTCATTACTTGTTCAACAACAGGGTGACGACCTTGCTTAATGCTTATATTGTCGTTATCGCACAGTTCTGGTTTTGCATAATTGAGTGCAAATGCACGTTCGGCCAAGTTATTCAACACGTCTAAATCGGCCAGTGCTGCTGCCATCATTTGCAGCTGTTCAATATGTGGAGCGATAAATCTGAACAGCTCTTCGTATAGTTGCTTTTCAAGCGCTAAGGCTTTTGATTGGCTACCAAGTACTTTATCTTCGTGCTCTTTAAGCTCTGGAATAATGTAACGTTCGTTATTTTTGAGCGTTTGGCGACGAATGTAGTCGGCTGGCACTAAGTGGGCATTGGCGCGGCTTACTTCAATAAAAAAGCCATGTACTCGGTTATAACCAATTTTAAGCGTACTAATACCCGTGCGTTCGCGTTCACGTAACTCTAGTTGATCAAGTACATCGGTTGCACCTTTACTTAAGTTACGCCACTCATCTAGTTCGCTGTTGTAACCAGGGGCAATAACGCCACCGTCACGAATAAGTACCGGTGGATTTTCTATCACTGCACGTTCTAATAACTCTTGTAAATCAGGGAGCTCAGGCGAGTGCTTGATAATACCCGCTATACGAGGATCGTTAGCATCGCCTAACAAAGTGTGTAGTGGCGCAAGTGCTTGTAATGCGCTGCGAAGGCGAGTTAAATCGCGCGGGCGAGCAGTACATAAAGCTAAGCGTGCAATAACACGCTCTACATCACCAATCTCTTTTAATGATTCGTGTAATTCACCGCACAGTTGTACATCTAAAATAGCGCTAATTGCATTTAAGCGTGAATTTAGCTCGTCTTTATTACGTACAGGTGTATGAATACGGCGCTTAAGTAAACGAGAGCCCATAGGTGTTGCTGTTTTATCAAGTACCTGGGCAAGTGTATTTTCAAACCCACCTGATAAATTAACGGTAAGTTCTAAATTTTTACGGGTTGCGGCATCTAAAATAACAGCGTGTTCGTTGTGCTCAAGCGTAATTGCACGAATATGTGGCAGTGCAATACGTTGTGTATCTTTTACGTATTGCATTAAACAACCGGCAGCAACAAGCGCGCTGTGGGCTTTATCAACACCAAAACCAACTAAATCTTTAGTACCAAACTGATCGCATAATAAGTGCTGAGCCGTATCTAAGTCGAACTCCCACTCTGGGCGGCGGCGGGCACCTTTTATATGCTCAATTAAATGAAAGTTTTCAAAGCTTTCGCTATACAGAAGTTCTGCCGGAGCTAAGCGCTGAATAGTTGAGTTAAAGGCTTCGTCGGTGTTAACCTCTACAACGTTAAAGCGACCAGAGTTAATATCAAGGTACGCGATACCGTACAGACCTTTTTTACTTTGCCAAACGCTAGTAAGAAGATTGTCTTGTCGTTCTTGTAAAAGCGCTTCATCAGAAATTGTACCAGGTGTAACTATACGAACAACTTTACGATCGACAGGGCCTTTACTAGTTGCAGGGTCACCCACTTGTTCACAAATAGCGACTGATTCACCCATTTGGACTAGGCGTGCTAGGTAGTTTTCTACTGCATGATAAGGTACGCCCGCCATAGGGATAGGATCGCCACCGGCTTTACCGCGATGAGTTTGCGAAATATCGAGTAATTGAGCGGCGCGTTTAGCGTCATCAAAAAAGAGTTCGTAAAAATCGCCCATACGATAAAACAATAAAATATCGCGATGCTCTGATTTTATTTTTAGATACTGCTGCATCATAGGGGTTTGTTGTTTTATAGTGTGTGGTGCATAAAGATCAAACGACATGTATTTACCCAAAGGCTGAATATGGAATTACATCAAGAGATTAAAACACTTGCTGCGCAATTAGGCGCTATTTTAACGGATAAATGCTTATGGATCACTAGTGCTGAGTCATGTACTGGTGGCGGAGTGAGTTATGCCCTTACAGATACGCCCGGAAGCTCTGCTTATATTGACCGCGCATTTGTGACTTACAGCAACCAAGCAAAGCAAGATTTGCTAAATGTAAGTGCAAGCACATTAGCAAAGTACGGTGCTGTGAGCGAACAAACAGTGCGTGAAATGGCATTAGGTGCTATTAAAGCAACAAATGCAAATATATCTATAGCTGTATCGGGTATTGCAGGACCTGGCGGGGCAACTGATGGCAAACCTGTGGGACTTGTGTGGTTTGGCATACAAATTAATGACAAAGTACTGACCTTTAAACAAGTATTCTCTGGCGATAGGGCTCAAGTTAGACTGCAAGCTATTGTATTTGCATTGAAAAGTGTAATAGATGAGATAAAATAAAAAAATTAGCTTGATACTGTGATTTCATACAGTATACTTGATTCCATTAGCTGGATTTGGAGAATAAAATGAACGATAACAAACAAAAAGCGTTGGACGCAGCACTATCACAAATTGAACGTCAATTTGGTAAAGGCTCAATTATGAAATTGGGTGATAACAAAGCGTTAAACATTGAATCTGTATCTACAGGCTCATTAGGTATTGATATTGCTTTAGGCATAGGTGGTTTACCTATGGGACGTATTGTTGAAGTATACGGACCTGAGTCATCTGGTAAAACAACGCTTACTTTACAAGTTATCGCAGAAGCACAAAAAGAAGGCAAAACATGTGCCTTTATTGATGCTGAGCATGCTCTAGATCCAGTATATGCCCAAAAATTGGGTGTAAATATAGATGAATTATTTGTATCTCAACCAGATACAGGTGAGCAAGCACTAGAAATTTGTGACATGTTAGTACGCTCAAGCGCAGTAGATGTTGTTGTAATTGACTCGGTTGCTGCACTAACACCAAAAGCTGAAATTGAAGGCGATATGGGCGATTCGCACATGGGCTTACAAGCACGTTTAATGTCGCAAGCATTACGCAAGCTTACTGGTAACATTAAACGCTCTAACACGTTGTGTATTTTCATTAACCAAATCCGTATGAAAATTGGTGTTATGTTTGGTAACCCAGAAACAACAACGGGTGGTAATGCACTTAAGTTTTACGCATCGGTACGTATTGATATTCGTCGTATTGGTTCTGTTAAAGAAGGCGATGAAGTTGTTGGTAACGAAACTCGCGTTAAAATTGTTAAAAACAAAGTAGCGCCGCCGTTTAAACAAGCTGAATTTATCATCATGTATGGTGAAGGTATTTCTAAGCAAGGCGAGCTAATTGACCTAGGCGTTAAGCATAAAATTGTTGAAAAAGCAGGTGCTTGGTATAGTTACTGTGGCAACAAGGTTGGCCAAGGTAAATCTAACTCAATTAAGTTTTTGAAAGAAAACCCAGAAATTGCAGATGAGATTGAAGGCAAGTTACGCGAAATGCTTTTATTAAAAGCAACTATTGAACCAGATGATGGTGAAGATAAGTTGGGCGATGACGCTGATCTTTAACAGCCTCAAAATGAGTTTTTAAGCTTGATTTGACCCGAGCTTTAAAAAGCGTTAATCAGTAATGATTAGCGTTTTTTTGTTATTAAAAACTTAAAGTAGATAACCTGAGCTCTGGATAATAAATCTATCTCGAGCAGCTATTTTCAGCGCTAACTGCGTTGAATTTACTTACAATAGGCCAGCTATTGACGCGTAAATTCGCCTTGTTTCCACTGAAAATCTCTGGCTAGAGAAAATAAATTTAAATACCACTATGATTCAATACGTTAGTAAATCTCTTAACCAGAGTTTAGGTTAGATAAAAATAAAAACGACACATTAAAAATGTGTCGTTTTTTAATTTAACCGCAAAAATCTACAGCCTTTAATTAATCAAATATATTTATAACTGCCAATTTACAGATAGAGCGTAGTTACGCGGTGCACCGTAGTAACCTTGTTCCCAGTATAGGCTGTGCAAATATTTTTCACCTGTGGTGTTATTAACGTTGAAAGTGACTCCTACGTTATCTGTAATTTTGTAAGTGGCCATTAAATCAAGTAACCCGTATGCATCTTGGTTGGTAGTAACACTTGCAATACCATTAGCATCTTTAACTTGAACTCGGCTAGTTGAATCCTGCCAGCGATAGTTTGCACCAAATGATAAGCCATCAACTAAAGGCACTTGGTAGGTTGCGGCCACTTTAAGTTGGTTTTCTGGTGTGTAATCTTTTACTAAATCATCACCATCAATATTTAAATTACTAAAGCTAATACTTGCACTTAAATCATCTGTAAATTTACCACTTAACTCTACTTCAAAACCATTACTACTAATGCCATCAGCTGCATAATAACGCGTATCACTTGGTAATGAGTTAGCTATAGCAACAGCAAGGCCATCTTGTTTTGCATCAAAATAAGCAAACGTTACAAATAACTGGTCGTCTAGAAGCTGTGCTTTGACACCTATTTCGCTACTTTTGCCAGTAACAGCAGGTAGTTGATTGGCATTTATGTCTAGTTCTTTTTGCGGTACAAATGTTTCTGTATAGCTTGCATAAGCCGATAGAGATTCGTTAAAGTCGTACACTGTACCAATGTACGGTATTAGCTCAGAGTCACTTCGAGTTTGAGCAACGCCATAGGCTGTGCCTTTTGTTTCCCAATCGGTATAACGCACGCCAGCGAGCACACTTAAAGGCTCACTTAATTTAATGCGAGTAGATATGTAAGCTGATTTTTGCTCGTTAGTAATATCACTACCATTTACGCCATCAACAAGTGTTGCCTCTGGTACTACACCATCCCACGTTTTAAGTGATGGCATATCTGGAAAACCATTGCCTGTAGTGTAATCGTAAAGAGACTGCTCGTTGTAATCCATTTTAGCTTGGCTAACACCAAATGATAGGTCGTGCTCTTGATTAAATAAATCAAACTTACCACTGGCGTATAAATCAAATAAGTCATGCTTATCTTCGTAATCATAACGGCTAGCATAACCTGTTAAACCAAGTTCAGTATCTCTATCAGGGGTACCGTATACGTAGAACAGCTCTGAGTTTTGCTTGTTTTCGATGTGAGCATAGCGTGCTCTAGCCACCCATGTTGCTGATAAGTTTTGTTCAAGCGTTACATATACTTGCTCTGCACTGTTATCCCAGTAAGACCAATCAGCAGCAGTACTGGTTGATTCGTCATAGTTAGTTGGTGAGCCGTCGGTGTAATAAAGAGGTAGTGCCCCCCAAAGTGGGCTATTAGCATCTTTTTGTTGGTTAACGTAGTTAACGCTTAATAATGTGCTGTCTGTTAATTTGCCTTCGTAGGCTAAATAAATAATTGTTTTATCTGTTTCGTAGCGATCTAGGTATGAATCAGCTTTTTGCTTTGTAAATACAGCACGTACGGCGTGTTCTTCATTTATTGGCGTAGATACATCTAAATCTAAACGTTTTTTATTCCATGAGCCATACGAGGCTGATGCATTTGCTTGTGTTGTGTAAGTTGGCTTTTTTAAAACCATATTTACAGTTGCAGAAGGATTACCGGCACCGGTCATTAAGCCATTAGCGCCACGAACTATTTCTACACGGTCATAAATTGAAGTATCAAGACTGCCTTGAATAGATCCAGAGCTTTGTGGAATACCTAAGCCATCAACTTGAAAGTTAGTAATTTCAAAGCCACGAGCTTTAAAGTAAGTACGATCTGTTTCTATTTGCTCTACTGTTACGCCGGGGGTGCTTTCAAGTACTGAGTTTATATCGTCTAGTGAAAAGTCGTCCATTAATGCGCGTGATACTACCGAGATTGACTGTGGTGTTTCTTTAATTGTTAGACCTAGTTTGGTAGCTGATTGCGCTTCTTCTGTTATGTAGTTTTTGTGATGTTGACCATATACCGCAATTTTTTCGAGAGGTTCATCTTTTACAGTTGCTTCATCAGCAAGTGCATAACCAGATAGAATTAAAGAAGTAGCAAAGCTTAATTTAGATAAACGCAAAACTTGAGGGGACGACATAAGTTTTTCCAGTTAGTTCAAAAAGAAGTGCGTAACTTAATCTAAATGATATCGATTTGCAATTAGGTTGTGTGTTTTTACCTATTATTATTCTATTTTGTTGGATTTTAGCGTCACATAAAGAGATTATGGGTACGAATTGATGAATTATATAGAACTTAATATCCCTTATAAAAAAAGCGGCCTAGGCCGCTTTTTTAAAGTAGTTAGCTTTTTAGTTATTAAAAAGAGTATTTAACAGAGAACTGTAAGCGATCTAGATCGCCATCTACGCCACTTTCAGTTTCACGTTCAGCATGCTTTAGTTCAGCACCAAACGTTAAACGTTTAACGGGTGAGTATAGAATATTTGCGCTGTAGCTTTGGCTTGATTCTGTCGGATCGCCAGAAATAGCTAATAAATCAGTGTTGTTATCAGCGCTAAAGAATGAGTATAAGAACGTTGAGCGCCATTTGCTTGTCCACTTGTGCTGGTAAGCAACAAAACCAGAAGTTGAGTCAATCGCATCTAGTTCATCGCCATTAAGTACTGCACCGTGAGCTACGTTTAAGCCTACGTAACGGCCTAAGCCTTTGCCTTGAGTAAGCATAAATTTAAGGTTGTCTTCACCAAGGTTTATTTTACCCGATGCACTAATACCAAAAGATGTTTCATCGGCATCAACACTGCCTACTTTATAAGTAAGTTGGCGAGCAAGCGCGGCAACAACAATGTTACCCCAATCAGCTTTGTGTGTGTAACGAGCTGTAAAATCGGGTAATGATGCATCATCAGTGACTACCATACCGCTAGTCGTAGAAATTGTACTTTCTGGGTTTTCTAATGAGAAAGACCATGCGCCAGTGGTATATTTAATTTGCGATTGACGCACAAACACAGTGCCTTCAGCAGGCCCTACAAAATCAAGCGTTTCAGCAAGGGCACCCACGTTTTGAAAGTTAGACCACGTTTGACCAAATAACCAACCATCGTAAGTAACAAACGCGTGGCGAATACGTGGTGCGTAAGAGTTTGAAACTCGCTCATTACCGCCAGCAGCCGAGGCTAAAAAATCAATCTCAATTTTAGTCTTAACGGTTTTGCCGTTATCCATTAAAGTTGATGTACCAAAATTAAAGCGTGACTCGCGTGCATGCATATCAAATACTGCATCAGAGCTATTGTCGTCACCAACGGTTAGCGTGCTTGGTACGTAAAAATCACGGCCAACGTTTGTACCAGCCGGTGCACCTGCGGAGTAATCACTCCACATTGTGTCTAGCTTGATGTATCCACCGTAAGTAAATTCGGTATCACCAATTTTTGCAGCAGTTGCCGCGTATGCAGTACTTGATAGTGCACATAGTACAGCGCTTGCTGCCAATGTTTTTAATGGGATAAATTTCATTGTGGTGTCCTTTATAGGCTACTTGTTGTCTGTTACTTTTTTTTTCATGTAAGGTTGTATTACTTGCTACGAGTATTACTTACGAATAAAAAGGGTGTTAATTTAGCTTTTCAATACACATATTGTTTTCATTCGTTAAATAAAGCTTTTATTAAGTACTGCAGTAAATACGTTTATTACAGTACCGAACACTGTTGAATATGCGCAATATTTACTCAATTACCTATTGGTCTATAAGACTAAGGTTTTAGAGTTGATAAGTTTGTATTCACTTACATTTAACGCGTTGTATTATTTATGTAAAAAAATTGAAAGCAGAAGGATTATAAACTACAAATGAGCAAATTGGTGAGGAATACAACTAAGGTCTAATACTTAATAAAGTACTGCTGAGTAATCCTTGATAAGAGCCTAAGGCAAGTAATTTAATGGAGACGAAGATGTCACAAAGTATCTATCCAGTTCCGGCGCATATTAAAGATGCGACTCTTGTAGATAAAAATAAATATAATACGCTTTACAAGCAATCTATTGATGACCCAGAAAGTTTTTGGCGTGAGCATGGCAAACGTCTTGATTGGTCTACCCCTTATACAAAAGTTAAAAACACATCATTCGACAAAGGACATATAAATATTAAATGGTATGAGGATGGCTACCTTAATGCTTCGTACAATTGTATCGATCGTCACTTAAAAACCAAAGCAGACAAAACGGCGCTTATTTGGGAAGGTGACAGCCCATCTCAAAGTGAGAATATTACTTATCAACAATTGCATGATGAAGTGGCTAAGTTTGCCAATGGTTTAAAAAAGCTAGGTGTTCAAAAAGGTGATCGTGTAGCGATTTATATGCCTATGACGCCTCAAGCTGTTTATGCAATGCAGGCTTGTGCACGTATTGGTGCTATTCATTCGGTTGTATTTGGTGGCTTTTCACCTTCTGCGATTGCAGATCGTATTCGAGATTCGGGTGCCAAAATTGTTATTACTTCGGATGAAGGGCGCAGAGCAGGTAATTGTGTTCCATTAAAAGCAAATGTAGATGAAGCGGTAGCGCAAGAAACTGTAACCTCAATTGAGCATGTTATTGTGCACCAATTAACCGGCGGTGAAGTTGATTGGAATGAGCACGATATATGGTGGCATGACCTAGTTGCTGATTTACCAGCAAAGTGTGAACCAGAGCCAATGAACGCTGAAGATCCATTGTTTATTTTATATACATCAGGTTCAACAGGTCAGCCGAAGGGTGTTGTGCATACTACTGGTGGCTACTTAGTTTACTCATCAATGACACATGAATACGTATTTGATTTAAAAGAAGACGATGTGTATTGGTGTAGTGCCGATGTAGGTTGGATCACAGGCCACAGTTACATTGCATACGGGCCATTAGTAAACGGTTGTACACAAGTATTATTTGAAGGTGTACCAACTTATCCAACTGCAGGACGTATGGGCGAAATTGTTGATAAACACGGTGTAACTATTTTATATACTGCGCCTACAGCAATTCGTGCGCTAATGGCGAAAGGTGATGAGCCAACTGCTTCGTCAAATCGCGATAGTTTACGTATTTTAGGCTCGGTTGGTGAGCCAATTAATCCAGAAGCATGGACGTGGTATTACGAGAGTATTGGTAAATCTAATTGTCCGATTGTTGATACGTGGTGGCAAACAGAAACCGGTGGCATAATGATTACGCCTTTACCGGGTGCAACTGATACAAAGCCTGGCTCTGCAACCCATCCATTTTTTGGTATTGCGCCAGCATTATTTGATGCTGAAGGTAATACACTCGAAGGTGCCGTAGATGGTAATTTAGTTATTTTAGATAGTTGGCCATCGCAAGCGCGAACTGTTTATGGCGACCATGAACGTTTTGAACAAACTTATTTTAGCGCCTACCCAGGTGTTTACTTTACTGGTGATGGGTGTCGTCGTGATGAAGACGGTTATTACTGGATCACAGGACGTGTGGACGATGTACTTAACGTATCAGGTCATCGCTTAGGTACTGCGGAGATTGAAAGTGCTCTTGTATCACATCCAGCAGTAGCAGAAGCCGCTGTTGTAGGTTACCCGCATGATATTAAAGGCCAAGGTATTTATGTTTATATTACGCCAAATGAAGGTGTAACAGTAAGCGATGAGTTAACCAAAGAGGTACGTAACTGGGTTCGTAAAGAGCTTAGCCCAATAGCATCACCAGATATGATTCAATGGTCTCCAGGTTTACCTAAAACGCGCTCAGGCAAGATTATGCGTCGTATTTTACGTAAAATCGCTGCAAATGAGCACCAACAACTCGGTGATACGTCAACGCTTGCAGATCCATCTGTAGTCGATGAACTAATCGAGAACAGATTAAATCGTTAAATGTGCGTTAAAAACTTGATTACAAGTTGATTCTAAACGTAGTATATCGGCTGTCAGTAAGGGTTTTATACCTAACTGGCAGCCGAATTTATTAGGAGTGAACCATGAGTCAGTTTTTAATAGCGGACGACCATCCGTTATTTCGTGAAGCACTAAAGGGCGCATTGAGCGCAAAATTTGAAGGTTTAGAGGTTTTTGAATCATCCGATTTTGACAGCACACTGCAAGTGTTAAGCGAGCAAGAGGATCTTGATATATTACTGCTAGACCTTCACATGCCAGGTAATGGTGATTTATATGGTCTTATTCGTATTAGAGAAGAATACCCAAGCTTACCTATTGCCGTTGTTTCGGGTAGTGAAGACGCTAATATAGTTTCTAAAGTAATGGGTTACGGCGCTATGGGTTTTATTCCTAAATCGTCATCGTCTGATGATATTGCCAGTGCAATTAACCAAATACTTGAAGGCGATACATGGCTACCAAAAGAGTTAAAAAACAAAGTAGCTGAAATTGAAGGTGAAGACCGAGAAATAGCAGCGCAAGTTGCCTCATTAACACCTCAACAATACCGAGTGCTGCAATATCTGCACGAAGGTTTACTTAATAAGCAAATTGCTTATGAACTGCACATATCAGAAGCAACAGTAAAAGCACACATTACAGCCATATTTAGAAAACTCGGCGTGTACAATCGTACCCAAGCCGTTTTAATTGCCGCGAAATTAAAACTCGAGCCAATAGAGCAGGCATAATTTACATTTAAAAAGTCACTTGCTTAATTATGAGCAAAAAAATGCCAGCAACAATGCTGGCATATTTTTATGTGTAGAATAGTTAATCAGAATTCAGGTTAATAACAAAATGCATACCTTGTTATCAACACTGTTTTATTACCTCAAAATAAACTACTTAATTAAGCGAATTGGTACAATGCTAAGAAAACACTACAGTTTTATTACCATTAATAAATAGCTTATGCTCTGATGCAAGTTGGAGTGCTTTACAAAACACTGTTTTCTCTACATCTTTACCCATTTTAGCCATCATTTCTGCAGTATTAGCGTGCGTTACGCTTGTTACGTCTTGAAGAATGATAGGTCCTTCATCAAGCTCATTATTCACAAAGTGAGCGGTAGCACCAATGATTTTTACGCCGCGCTCAAATGCTTGATGATAAGGTTTAGCACCTATAAATGCGGGTAAAAATGAATGATGAATATTAATTATTTTGCCTTCAAAGCGACCCACAAATTCAGGGCTTAAAATACGCATGTATTTGGCAAGACCAATAATATCAGGGTTGTAGCTGGCAATTAAATCACCTACTTTTTGATCGTGCTCGCTACGAGTTAGTCCTTCGTGCGATACAACATGAAACGGCACATCAAACCCTTTTGCTAAAGGCTCTAAATCAGCGTAGTTAGCAATAACTGCTAATACTTCAATATTAAGAGTTTGTTCAAATTGCTTTAGCAACATACCACCTAAACAATGGGCTTCTTTAGTTGCAAGTAAAACTACTTTAGTTTTTGCACCGCAATGTAGGGCAAGTTTAGCGCCTTGTGGCAACAGTGCGCGTAGTTGATCTAAAAAGTCGCTTTGTGGCTCGCCTGTAAGCTCTGTGCGCATAAAAAATCGCTGTGCGTCTTTATCTACAAACTCGTTGTTACGCGTAATATTTAAATTATTTTTATGACAAAGCCCTGTGATTTTAGCTATTAAGCCTACGTCGTCAGCACATTGGGTGGTTAGTATATAGCTCATTGTCCTCATTCTTACCCTGTGATTAATACTTCATTATTTGTGTTTTGGCACATAAAGCAAGGGCTTTGTGGACTAATCCAATATTAATCATGTTGTTGAGTATAAAAGAGGTAGTAAAGTTAAAAGGTATTGAATAGAGGTTAATAAAGGATAAAAAAATGCCACCTAATTTACAAGGTGGCATTAATACTAATAATCCAGAGTTTAAGTTAATTAACCCTTTGGCTCGGGAGATAAGCTTTCTTCTTGTCTTAAATACCCGGCAGCTTCTTCGTCATCTTTAGCTATCGCTTGCTGAGTAGGTATAGCACGCGTTTGCTGATTTAATTGATGTATTTGTGAAGCATTACCTAAATCACGCTCACTGGTGATTGAGGCGATAGATTCACGGTCTTTCAAGAACGCGATAACGTCTTTTTTGATTGCTTGTAATTGTCCTTCGTCTTTATGCATTTCCATAATATGGCGAGGATGTTCAAGATTTTTCATACCTGTTGCTGCAAACGTAGTAGAAATAACACGAGAAACAATAATCCAAGGCGTTATGCTACTGCGTACTAAAGTATTTTCTGAGCGGGTACTATCATGAATACCAGTACCTGTTGATATTTTAGACTCAGTAAATGTGCCTTCGCATTTAAAGTACACTAGTAGTGATTCAAATTGCATTTCAGCAAAAAATAGATGAGCTGTATTTGTAAGCAATTGCGCAAATGCTTTAATAAGTATACTTATTAGCAATAAGTGAAAGCTTGTCATTAATAGCTCACTAAATTGAATAACATGTTGGTTATTAAATGCTTGTTTAAAGCTACTAATATTTGCAGCGTCAACGTAATGATAAATATTAATAAACGAATACGCTAAAAACACAGTAAACGCTAAGGCTATAATATAAAGCAAGTTACCACTTACTAAAGCAAGTAACCTTGCTAGCGTAAAGTTTTTACCTAAGTCTATTGAGTGCAGTTTAGGTTGAATCTCTTGGATCATTTCACCTTTAAAACCGCCTTTACCTTCAATTTGTTCTTGAAGCTTAGGATCTAATTCGCGATAAACTCTGTTAGGTACTTCTTTATAACGACGGTTAGCCATTACTAGATTGTCTAGGTTTATAAAAATTTCGTCTGGATGAACAGACTCTTGCCAGTTTTCACGTAGTTCTGATACTTCAGCAGAAGGGGTAACTGCATTTAAACGCGCTTTAATCATAATAAAAGCAATTGCGCAGCTCAGAGTGGCTAATACAATAATCGCAATTAAGTACATGCCAGCATGAAGACTAGGTAGTTGCTCAATCCAGCCATCTATTTCTTGTTTGCTAATGTGTTGTTCTTTCATCAGCCATGACATAGAAAGGCCAATAGCGATTGGTAGAATAAAAGATAAAGAAATAATTTTAGCGAGTGCACCAGTACCAAGTGCTTCAATATTTTTTTCAGCGTTTCTAGAAATAGGTTTACCCGTAGAGCGCCACGAAAAAAGCACGTAGAACATTAATATGGCACTATAAACAGGAAATGCTAATTCGCCTGCTTCACCGGTAAAACCCGATAAAGATACAAATGCTACAAGGCCATAAGCAATAAGTGCAACAAGGGTACTTACCCATGAGCCAAATAAGCGCTGAGCAACATTACGAATAGGATAAGGTAGGAATAATAACTTAGGGATTAAGCTGTGAAGTAAACGTGATAAAAAACCATTAGGCTCTTTAAACGTACTGTTTTTACGACCAACCAGCATTTCTTCGAGTGATTGCGCGGTGTAGGCTACTTCTTTTTGTTCTTCTTGGGCGGTTGATGCTTGTGATTTGCTGTAGTTATAAGCAAGTGAAGTAGGGTGGTTTCTGCCTACAAAATACTTAAGAGTTGCATAAATACCACTTGAAAGTGAGCGAATGCCGAATGCTAAAATAAGCATGCCAAACACCATTAAAATCCATCCAGCGGTTGTATCTTCTTTTACTGATCCCGCAGCAATAACAAGTAAACTAATACCCGCTATAGACTCAATGAGTCCTCTTACAGCTGTTACTTTACCTTCAAGTTTGAAGGGGTTTTTTAGTCCAAGATCAATCGATCCATAATCAAAAGCCATTGAATGCTCCTTTTAAACAGCATGCCCAATTAAGGGAGAATATAAGCGTAGTTATAATAACCATTATATATATCGTATTTTTGTTTTTGCTCAATTTTTGATTATATATCAATAAAGTCGTTCAGTTTAAGGTTATTTTAAAGTGGTACATTCTATGCTTTGAAATATAAGCTTAAGCGAGTTAACAATATCTCTTTTAAATGCTTGAGGAGGAATGATGGAATTGATTTACGTTGATGATAGTTTGCCCGGAATTACCCGAAAGAAAAAAAACAAACATTGGCAGTATTTTGACCCAATAGGAAAAATAATTAAAGAGAAGGCCGTTATTGAGCGCTTAAATTCACTCGCGTTCCCGCCTGCTTATAAAAGTGTATGGTTTTGCCCTGAAGAAAATGGGCATATTTTAGCAACAGGTTACGACAGTAAAGGACGAAAGCAGTACCGATATCATCCATTATTTACACAACAACAAGATGCTAAAAAGTATCAAGCTTGTAGTGTGTTTGGACATAAGCTGCCGTTACTTAGGGCTCAATTAAAGGAAGCATTGCAAGGTGATGAGCTCGATTATGAACGTACTTTAGCAGCCATTGTTAGATTAATGGATTTAGGTGCTTTACGGGTGGGGAATGAACGTAATGTAAAACAAAATAAAAGTTTTGGTGCGACAACCCTAAGATCAAGGCATGCAAAATTAACAGGAAAAAATATTAGATTAAAATACCGTGCAAAGTCAGGCAAAGAAAGGGAAGTAAATATAACGGATAAAGCATTGAGTAGTGTTATTAAGGAGCTTCAGGACTTACCCGGGCAACACTTGTTTCAATATATAGAAGAGGGGGAGCGCTCTAACGTTACCTCTACTGAAATCAATCAGTATATTCAAAATATAATGGGTGAAGAATTTAGCGCAAAACACTTTAGAACATGGCGAGCAAGTGTGATTGCTTTTAAAGAAGTGTATGAAGCAAAAGGCGCTATTACATTAAAAAAAATGCTTGATGAAGTGTCTTCAAAGCTTGGGAATACGCCAACAATAGCGCGTAATTCTTATATTCATCCTGATGTTATTGAGCTTTGTAAGAAAAATGAATCAGAACAAACTCATTGGCGCGACAATTTTAAATTACCCCGTAAAACAAAGTATCTTAGTCGGTTTGAGCGCGGTTTATTAGAGTTTTTAACGTAACGATAAAGGCTGTAGCTTACAGCCTTTATGCTAAGTTTTTATATTATGCTATTGCAGCATAAACGTTTCGTATTCTAAATCTTCAAATTGTTTTGAAAGCCAAAATAATCCTACTACCGAGGTAATAATGGTTGCTAATGCAAAGCCATAGCCATAAAACTGCGGTCCAAAAGCAATTGATAACAAAGTTAAAACAACGTTTATTACCAAAAATAACCCCGCTAAAAATAGCACTGTTGAGCGTTTATCTAAATAAAACAAAATATTTAAAATAGATAAAAATATAACTTGTACGCCTACACCTACTACATCAATAAATAAAAGCGTTTTATAGTTTGGATCAATGCCAATAAAGGTAAGTATTTGCTCACCCCATAATAATAAGCAGGCAACGGTAATACCCTGAATTTTAAATATATCGTATAAACCGGCACGCGCAGTTTGGATCATACTGTCTTTTAATATGTAGATCTCTTCAAGAGATGAGCCACCACGAATAGCGGTGTAAAAACGGTCGTACTCTTCTACAAAGTCTGTTTCCATTTTTACTAAAAATACCGCCATACCGGGGATAATAGACAAATAAGCCAAAAATATAGGTAAGTCATAAATTGGGCTGGCTCTTAATGTACCAATAATTTGAATTGATGTGCTTGGAGAATACCAAAAAATGATTTTATCAGCCCATACACCAATGTTATAAAACAGACCACAAAAGAATAGGCTGTAATACACTTTTTTATTGCTTAAAAAGTCAAAGCTTATAAGTTTTTCACCTGGGTAGCGGCGAATAATCATAAATAAAAAGCTAAAAAAGAGCAGTGCTTCGCCTGCAAAAAACGCAAAAAATAAGCCGTCTAGCTGCCAGTCTCTTAATAAATATGCAAGCAATACCATAAAGGCGTAACCACTTAGCATAGTTATTAAAATTAACCGGTACTCTTTCATACCTGATAGAAAAATAGCGCCAAGCCACTGATTACATAAGCTTACAAAGGCACCTAAAATTATAATCTTAGTAACAACGGGTATAGGGAGCATAGGCCATACAGCTAAGCCCACCAATAACGCAGCTATTGTTGTTACAAGTTGCGCACCAAGTAAATTAGGGAGTACTTTTGCCTCTTCTTTTTGAAAAAACAAATCGGCAATAAACCGAGTTAGTAATAACTGCAAGCCACCCGTTAAAATAAGTGAGGCTGCCATCATGTAGGTAACAAGCGTTAAAAACTGAATAATAAGTACTTTAGGTAATACAATTCCTAAACTTAAAATACCAATTAGCATTAACGCTACAATAGAGAGCAGCCAGGGGCCTGAGCCTATTAACCCTGCGTAGCCGTATGCTTCAAAAACTGAGAGCAGGGTATTTTTTTTGAGAATTTTTCGTATCTCAAAACCTATTCCGGCCATGCCATTGTATCCTTATAAAGTTTATCGTAACGGGCAAACATGTGGCTCTCGTCATAAAATTTTTGTACGCGGTCTAAACCACTTTTTTGATACTCAAGCCAAGCTTGCTCATTTGTTAGCATATTTGATATTTGTTGTGCTGTTTCGCTAGGTGAAGCAATTGAGACAACTTCACCAGCTTTACCTAATGCTTTATCTTCATCGGTGCCGCCTTCGATTATTTCGCGGCACGAGCCAACATCACTAGCAAGTACAGGCACACCGGCCGCCATTGCTTCTAAAAGCACTAAAGGCTGCGCTTCGGAAATCGAGGTTAAAGCAACAATTCCGAGCTTAGGTAAAATTTTGGTAATATCTTGCATACCTAAAAACTTAACACTGTTTTGTAAATCAAGGCTGCCTACAAGTAGTTCACACTCTTTGTAATATTGCGGATCTTCTTCATAAGGGCCGATGATCCAGCCTTCGACCTCTGGTAATATCGATTGCGCTTCTTTAATCGCACGTATAAAGGTTTTAATATCTTTTATAGGAACTACACGTCCAATTAATCCAACAACCGGTGGTATCTGTTTTGGACGCTGCTCAAGCGCTTCAATAAAGCGCACTGTTTTAATACCATTAGGTACAACAAATGCTTTTTCAGGCGCTGCACCATCTTTTATTTGGCGCTGTCTGTTACCATCGTATAGCGAAATGATCTTATCTGCTTCTTGGTATGTTGTTCGGCCTATTTGCTCAAAAAAGCTGATCCACATTCGGCGAATAAAGCCCATCTCGGTATTTAAGTTTTTACCTAGGCTTTGTTCAGACTCTTTGATCCAACTGGCTTGAATAAGATCTATTTTTCTCTCTTTGGTGTAAATACCATGCTCGGTCAACAAAAAGGGAGTATCGCTTATTACACTGGCACCAGATCCTAAAATACCAGCATACCCGGTAGATATTGAGTGAATAAGTTTAACTTTTGGAAGTCCACGTGCAATTTCGGCTATTTTAAATAGCGGTTTATATAAATTGCGGTATGACCAAAAAAAGTCAATAAAAGAGGATTCATCACAAAAAGTTGAATAGTAATTGATGAGCACTTGCCACGATGATTCACTATATAAAAAGTCGGCTTCGTTAATACCGTCTTTTTTAGCCAAAGTTTCAAATGCAAATTTTAACAATTCACTCGGAATAGGCTCGTTACAATCTCTAAAATAATTTTGTAGTTGCTGCCAAAAATCAAAGAGCTCTTTTTTATATTTAATGCCATGCTTAGCTTTTATTTCAGAAGTGTCATTTTCCACTAAATAATGAACATGCAGCTTGGTAACGTTTTTAGGTAAAGTATATTGAATCTCGCCATAATGCTCTGGCGCTCCACCTATAAAAACAAGCTCAAAGTTATAATGAGGTAACCCTTCAATTATTTGATGAACCCAGCTAGATACACCACCACGTATGTAAGGGTAGGTACCTTCCAAAAGCAGTAAAATGTCTGCATTTTTATTACTCATGCCAATACTCCTGCAAATGACGTAATTCACTGCCTTTAGGTTGTTCTGGGAGTTCTTTTAAGTAGCGTTTACAGTCGTCAAACTTGTTCATACAAAAGGCAACTTCGGCTTTATAAGGGAGAACATGACGCCTTGCCATACCAAATTCGGTTGCTTTAAGTAAGTACTCATGGGCTATTTCGTATTTGTCTAAGGCTAAAGATATACGGCCTAAAAATATAAAGGTTGCAGGTGTTTTTACGTGCTCAATACTTTGCTGTGCAAGTGTTTCGGCTTTTTCTAAAACGTATTTTCGCAGTGCACCTTGGGCTAAACCTAAGTAGCTAAGTTCCCAATAAAGTTCGGCTAGTTGTTTTTGTAAATGACTCAATTTAGGCTGCTTAGTCGTAACGGCTATTTCTTGCTGATATAAACTGATTTTTTCGTTGAGTTTGGTTTCTTTACCATCAAGGGTTGAGTAGGCGAGTAGGCGAATATCATCTTCTAAATCTTTAAGTGCTAGCTTTAAAATAGGAATAGCTTGTGAGTCACTCATGTGACGAGCTGCCATTACAGCACTTAAACGTTTATTTGGTTCACTCGCGTGCTTTAAAATTGCTTTAAGCCCGCCCATAGAATAGGTTGGATTTGCTGATATAGCTCTGGCTTCAAAAGGAAGCTCAGGTATTTTATGCTCTTCAATTTCTATATCATCGTTTTTTAGAGGTTTACACAGAGCAAACGTAAGCGCTACTACAACACCTATAATTCCAAGTACTGGTAATGTAAACAATAATAAAAACATGAGCAAAAAAGAGCTATAAGGAGTCGTTTTGTATTTTTTAGGTATAAACACATAACTAACAATAGCAAAAAGGATGCTAGCAATAGCATGTAATAGTATAGCTAAAAACCAATTAGGTGTTTCCAGTACTTCTATTAGTGCAAAGTACTGACAAATACACCCTAAAATAGCCGCTATAATAATTATAATCATGAAAGTGAAACCAATCTCTTTATATCATCTGAGCTTATTGGTAGTGCAAGTTGTTGCTCAATAACAATATCAAGCTCAGCTAAAGTGCTACCAGTGCGCTCTTTACACCACGTGTTCATTCGGGCAATAAAGCCTGCTTTTTCAAGTTCATCAGCTAATGGCATTAATAGCAGTAATACCTGATTTTGATTATCATACAAATAAATGTCTAAACCACGGCGTGCTTCACTTAAATAACTCATAAGTTGAGTCGATTTATCAGTAATATTATTGGCTTTTATTTTTAGCAGCTGCGATGGAATGTTGTATCGTTTTGCTTCTTTATTCGCGCGTTTAACTTGGCGAATAAAGTATGGAGACTCTTCATACGTCATTACTGGGTTTGTTATTTCATGGCGCAGCAGGTCGCCAATATGCCCAGCCATAACAGCAAGTAGTGTAAGAGTGGTATTTTTAAGTGCAAAAAATTGTACTCTTTCAACTAAAATAACGCCGTAAATTGTATTATTTACGTCGATAAGTGGGATTGCCATATGGTATTTACTTATACCTAATGCAGTTTTTGCGTCTTTTACTGATACTAATTCTTTTTCTTCAATCATCGCTAATATAAGAGGATCATTTTCAGCTATTTGACCCATTTGGCTAATAGAGGCAAGTGGTGGCTCTAAAACAGTGTCGTTTTCAACTTTATATAATCCCGCTCTTTCTAATAAGCCATATTCAACGAATAGGTCGATTATTTTTTGCGCTGCGCTATCAAGCCTTCTTTCTTTTAATAGCCCGATAGAGGTTCTTACTGCTTGTAGCGATTCACGCAAACTTAACGTGTGGCCAGCAAGCATTTGCTCTATTCTATCGTGAGATGAATTAATTAAGTGATACTGACGAGTAAATGTTTCAAGGCGATCGGTTACGTACTCAAGCTGAATACTTTGTTGTTGATTAGTACGTTCCCACACATCCCTAAATTCGCCAGTGATCATAATTACAATAATGTAGCCAATCATGGCGTTAATATTGAAGTCGCTTTGTGGTGATAAAATATTTGCTTGAAGTAAACAAAGTTGACCAACAAGCAAACATAAAATACTAATAAAGCCTTTTGAAAAGCCATAACGTAGAGAAACTAAAAGTGGGCCAAGTACAGGCCACGAAAACCCTCCCTCAGTCCAAAATGGGTCCTCTGCGTTAAATAATACAGGCAGCCCTAAAGCAAGCGCGGTAAATATAAATACCTCAGCCCATATTTGTAGCTCAGGAACGTCTCTTGGTCTAAGGAAATGTGTTTTCACTCACTAACCTCTATATAAGAAATTAAATCGGCAATCACATCTTGTGCTGTTGCTGCAATGCTATCGCGACCCCAGCCACTTTTAGCAATAGTTCCCGTCCAAATTGGCGTTGTTTGCCCGTTAACTGTGAGTGATAAGGTCAGTGCTACAACAGGTTCTCCGTCAAGACCGGCTTTATAGCGCCACTCTTCAATGCTACCTGTTAGTACATAGTCAGCTTGTTGAGTGCTTAACCATTGCATAGCATTGTCTAAACGGTATTGATCGTCCAGTGGTGGAAGCTCTTTAGTGTTTACGCGAGGAGCGCGTATAAGAGTTGGCAATTTATTTTGCTGCCAAATACTGGCCAAAATATCTTCAGCACGCTCACCAGCAAGCGGTGTTTGAGCATGATTAACAAGTGGCATTAATGCCACAATTTTTGAAGGGCTAAGCTCTACATCATCAGCAACTCTGCTGGTGGTACATGCTGATAATAGTAATACCAAACACGGTATAATTAAACGAAACATACTCTCTCCTAACATTAAAAATGTACGTAATAACCTAATTGTAATTGTGTATCTGAGTTACCCACTTTATTACTACTTTGGTAACCCAGCTGTAATTTAAATAAATCATCGCCCAGTACAGACCAACCAGCGCCACTTGAAACTGATACATCTACTGTATCGTTAAGTGTTTGATAGCCAGTACTTATATCAAATAACCATGAAGGGCTTGCGCCTAAATAAGGCGGCTCCAACGAACCTGTTGAAGCAAATGAGGTCCCTAGTGCAAAACGTCTAAATGGTTGAAGGTCAACTCTTAGCGGTCTTCTACTTGCATCTGTATTTATTAATGCATTAACACGTTCAAAGTCTTGCCACTGTGCACTAAAATAAGCGTTCCAAATTGGGCGGTCTTTTAAAATACTGTATTGGTAACGTGCATTATATTCTTGGCCATTTATTAGTGAGCTGCCATCGCTTCTTCGAGAAAAAGACATCGCTGCTGCTGATAGCTGTACATTTTGTCTACCATCAATATTGTAGTTAACATAGGCCGTGGCTTTATCTAGCTGAGCATAGCTAAGTAGCGCTTCTGATTGGCGGTTTTCAACATTATATTCAAGCTTTAAACCTACCTGAGTACGCGAATCCCATTGATAACGAGAGTCTAAGCTAAGACCTTGGCGACTAACTAAGCTGCCTTGGTGAGAATCTATTTTTGCATCAAAATACCAACGACCAAATGTCATCTTATCTTCTATCGCAAACAGTAATCCGTTGTTATCAAGATTTTGCTGATTACTTAAACTCAATTTCCATTGCCCATTAGCATAAGGAAAATAAACGTTTACATCGTACTGGCTACTGTTTAAACCAGCCTCTGGCGATAGGTTTATTTCAAGTGCTCTAAAATAGGATGCGCGTGCATTTCTGAGTAAACTCAATTGCGATTCATTTGCCTCGCCAGTAAGTTCTTCGTACCAACGTTGCATGGTGGCATAGGGTTGTTTTAAATAGAGTAGGGCGTTTAGCTCATCTAATTTGCTTAGTGAACCTTCAGCTATAAGCTGTTTCGCTTTATTAAACTCGCCGTTGGTCATATAAAGCTGTAGTTTTTGCCAAGGTTCTAACTTTTGTGCAGCTCGACGTGCTAACCACCAGTTTGCTTGAGGCTCACCAATAGTGTCGGGCGCGAGCTCATCCATGGTGTTTAATTGCATTAAATGAGGAACAGCCATTGCACCTGCCCAGCGGTACATTAGGCCTCTGTATGCGTATTTATCTTTAGGTAAATGCTGTAATAAATAGTGATTTAGCTCGGCAGCATTCGCATAATAACCAAGCTGCTTCATTACATCGGCTAAGTTAACCAGTGTTGTTAAGTCACTTGGATCTGCAACAGCTAGTTTTCGTAAATAAAAGTAAGCACTGTTATATGATTTTTCATAAATAGATAGGCTAGCTAATAATTGCGTCCACGCGTAGGTAGGATCGCTGTCCGAATAGCGAGTTAAAATACGGCTGATCATTATAGTGTCGTGCATTTGTAGCGCTAACCAACCTTGTGCGAGTACAACATCGGGGTCGTATTCACTTAATTTAGCGGCGCGGTTTAGAGTTGTATAAGCCGAATTTAAATCACTTTGATTTTGATACCAATTTGAAAGAATAACCCAAGCAGGGTAGAGAGCTTTATTATAACGTTGTTTATCAAGCTCTGTGTGAATACGGGCAACCGATTTAGCATCGTTTACTTGCGTGCTTAATAATGCAATTTGTATCAGTTGGCGGTCTGTAAGTGACTCATTTTCCCATAGATAATCGAGAAGCTCTTGAGGCCGTCCTTCAAAGCGCAGCTGTTGGTAATAAAGCGTGTCGCCAACACTTAGTGTGCTGATTGCTTTTAGTTGCTCAAAAGCATAAAGCTCATCTTTTTTATCTTGAACACGCATTGCCATATCTACTCGTGCAGTCCAAAATTCTCCATTAGTACTTTGTTGCTTGTTTTTTAAAATAGACAATGCTGTTTTAAAGTCATCCTCAAGCCAAAATGCACGAGCTATCCAAAGTAAGTCTTCTTCATTTTTAGGCCCTTTATATTTAGGCCATAAAGCTCTTAGTGCTTTTAAATTTCCGGAATCGTGAAGTACTTTCGCTTTCCAATATTGCGATAATGCACTCTTACCATTTATTTGTTCAAAACGGTCAATATTACTGAGTTCTTGTTTTGTGTTGCCTATAAATTCGTTTGTTTGCATCCACTTAGCAAAGCCATTGCCTTTTAATTGTCGGTTTTGTGCTTTGTATTCATATATATCGTTGGCGTCTTGGTATAAATATAATGCCGCAGCGTCATTAACACTGTCAGTAAGCATCGCTGGGGTTACAGCTCTGTTCGACATTAGCCATTTAAACTCTTTAAGCGCTTCTTTAGGCTTGTTCTGCCAGCGCTTTATTTTCCAATTTAGTAAGCGTAGCTCTTTGTCATTTGGAGTTTGTAGTAATAGCTTGGCGAGTAATTGCTCAGCCCCTTTTGCATTCCCATTTGCTAAACGCAGGTGCATGGCTTTTGTTAAGTACTCGGTGTTATTTGGATCGCTCTTTAATAAGCTTTCAATGGCTTGAGCTGAATCTTCTGTATTGCCAGCTAAGTTAGCTAAATAAAGGGTGCGTTTAACATTAGCTTGGTCGCCATAAGTTTTCCACCAGGCGTAAGCTTGTATCGGATTATTTGCGCCAAGTGCAGTCTCAATCGCTTTAGCTGCAATGTCAGCATTTATATTTGTTTTATAAATAGCGAGAGCTTTGGCTGGTTCGCCAGCGCTCAACCAGTAATCAGCTGCAAGTAGTGGTTGTTTATTTTTTTGATAGTACAGAGCAACTTTTGCGTTTAACCCAACTGCTTTTGCAATAGTTAGTATTTGTTCGTCCCAATGCTTATGGACACCTATTTTTAAAGATAGATCTTCAAAGCGATCGTCAACTTTAGCCCCGCTTGCTAGCCATAATGAGTAAAGCAGCTTTATTTCTAGAGTTGCTTTGCGCTCACCTCTTGGTAGTTTTTCAAGCTCGTTAGTGGCTTGTGAATACTCACTAAGCCCTATATGTAGTTCAACCAATTTTGCGCGTAGCTTTTCGTTGTTAGGCTCAGTGTTGAGCGCTGCATTAAGGTACGATTTTTCAAAGGTATAATCTTGTGAAAGTTCATCATCTTCAAAAAATAAGGTGTGAGGAAATAATGCATAAAGTGCAAAACAACTTACAGCTAATATTGCTAATATTGTTTTTACAGAAATTAACTGAGGGCGCTTTTTAGCATTCATTATCGAGCGACTCCATTGCAGTTAAGATAACCATAAAATTGACCCTTTGGAAGATTAAAGTGCGTCACATTAGCGCGTGTAATACCTTTAAAGTGCTCTCCTAAGCTAGATACAAATTCGCAAGAACGTGCATTAATTAAATCAAGCGAAGCAGGCACCCACGCTTTAAAGCTAACAGGTCCGTTAACTTGCCAGTTATCAATAACAACATTTGCAGACGCTAAATAAGGTTTTTTACTATTTTGACTGTGATCAAAGCTAAGACGAGCTACGTTATTAATAATGTGTATATAGTCACCTTTTTCAGTAACGCCTGACACACCTTCACTTTGGGCAATGTTAGGCATATCAAAATCAGTAGGAATTCGTAAAGTACGAATGTATTTTGAGCTAAATAACCATTCATTATTACTGTTTTTTGCTAGCGCAGAAAAGTAAAAGTCTTTTGCTACTTTTGCGTAATGGCTCAAATGTACCGGTGTATTTGGCCTAGCTAAAACATAATCTATATTGTGTTTTAGTGCGTCTAGTCCCGCAGGGATTTCACCTGAGTAAAAATGAAAATAAATAGTGTAGGGTTTTAATCTATATGGTTTTTCTGTTATTTCAAATGTTTCGGTTAAGCGTCTAAAACCATAATAAGGCCCGTGCCATAAGTTTGTATATACGTTTTCATTTAATATGGGGGCATAAATTTGATACAGCAAATCGTGCTCTGGTCTACCTATTGGTGAAACATGCGTAAGGCTTGGGTTATCGGCATTTACATCTGTATTACCACCGTTGACGTTTAATACGCCAGCATCGCGAGCCAATTCAAGCGCTTTAGGGCCGGGAGTTGCATCGCCTGACCATAACATCATCACTGTTTTTTTGTTTTTTGGTGTCAGGTTTTCATCAATATACTTTATTGAATCGGTGATTTCTTTTTTTAAGCTTATTTTGTCGTAGCCAGGTACATCAAGATGAAAACCATAATCTACTTCATCTTTATCTACTATTCTAAGGCCAGATAACGCAGTCCAAAAATAAGGGTGGCTATAAGTATGCGAAGCAATTTCTACATAAGGCAAATTAAAAATACTGCGCGCTATACCTTCAAGTTTGGCACTTTGTTTTGAATGTAAGCCACTTTTTTCAATATCAGCTTGAATAACCGATGAGGTCAAAGGCAGTTTATAGCGCTTAATTATTTCATCGCGAATCACTTCTGCAGAATATGGTTTACCTGCATAATGTGCCGGGCTTGTGAAGCCATCGCCATCTATATGCAGCGTTAGCATGCGCCTACCGCTTTCAGTTGTCGTATCAGGCACTAGAATCGGAGGTAGTCCCATTGCTTTGGTGAGTAGTGTACGTGGGTCAATAACCCATTTACTCCCTTCCATTGGCAAGGTATCTATAAGCCAAGGTGCAACAACAACCGCGCCATATTTTGTTTTAGTACTCTGCACTATTATAGTTCCATCAGCCGCTTTTATATTGATAAGCGGGGTGGCATCAGTTGCTAATTTCAGTAAGTAGGGCTTAATTATCGCAGGCGATGTTGTCGCTTCGCCTTTTAGCCATGTAGTAAAATGATTAAGTTCATAAGGGGCTGGAGGCAATACGCTAAGCGCTTCAATACCAAGGTTAAGTAATAGTTTAGTTGATTGCGGTAGCTCACCCATAATTAGCTCAGGTACAACGCCTAAGTTACTTTCCAACCAATTAGTAATAGTTGGGGTGTAAAAAGCATCGCTGTTTGTCCATGAAATAATACCAGCATGTAAACTTGGATCTACTAATGGCAAATCTCGTTTAGCTACATCAACATAATCAGGAATATATCCCAAATACTCAATCATGGTCGCAAGCTTTAAATGTACGGTAGTGTAAATGAGTGGTCTTACATTACTGTTGAACGGAATTAGGATGCGTCTTGGTACTGGCGATATGGTTGATGTACCCCATGT
The DNA here is from genome assembly GCF_015864375.1 of Pseudoalteromonas sp. SWYJZ19. NCBI lineage: Bacteria > Pseudomonadati > Pseudomonadota > Gammaproteobacteria > Alteromonadales > Pseudoalteromonadaceae > Pseudoalteromonas > Pseudoalteromonas sp. SWYJZ19. The sequence continues at coordinate 64,675 of NZ_JADYXI010000013.1, read as the reverse complement.
TTGTAAGTGCCCATCTGTTACCCAAGGAGTAAAGCCAGCTTGTTTTATTTTTTGCGCCATAGCAAGGCGGTTATCAGGCTGCGCATAATCAATAACTTGTACTTTAAAACCTAAGTTTTGTGCTGTTTTTAATTGTGCGCTTAGCCAAGCTTGATCGTTCTCTGTGGTTAATTTGTAGCTATTATTAGTTGGGTTGTAATGACTATATAAACCTTCAGCAACTAAATCATTGGCTAAACCAGTAAGTTTAGGTAATAACTCAAAGCCTCGATTAAGAATAAGATGCTTATTAAACGTACCAGAGAGGTTTTTTATAATCGCGACTAAGCCATCTTGTTGATCTGATTTACTGTGTTTGTCATCTAAAAGTTGATAGCTGTCTAGCGTATCTAAAAATAAACCACTGAAACCACGCGCTTTTAAAGAAGCTGCGCTGTCTTGCATTTGTTGTTGCCAATCCGTAGATGTTAAATCTGCAATGTGGCTGTTCCAATTAGGATTAACTGAAAGTGAAGAATCACTTTTATTGAACGATTCACCCACACTTAAATAAGCGTAAACGGCAATGTTTCGTTTTTTAAACCAATTAAGCTCGTGCTCGGTAACGAGTTCAGGCTGGACGACAACGCGAGAATAAAAAGTCATTTCGGCTAATGGCATCGGCGCTGAGTAGTAAAAAGCGATACTATTATTTACAGGTGCTGAGAATGCATGAGCAGACACTAAAAGTGCAAGGTATAAAATATATTTCATTAATAATTCATTTTTATTAGATTATAACTGTGGCTCAAAGTGATGCGTTCCGATTTTCTAGTTGTTTGGTATTAGTAATATAGGGTTATTATATGTTAATGGAAGTTTAATATCTATATGTTCATTATTTATATGAACCTAAAATTAATACTAACATGAGTCGTGCGTTAACTCATTACATAGCTGGTGATTAATCGTCTTAGTACGTTATAAAATTAAGTTTAGATCAATGCAGCTGCTAGAACTTTAAATCTCTAGTGAAAGAGTGGCAAATTATATATTAATTAATACGAAGGTCTCAGTGTTTTTAGTGTCCAAATACCTTCCTTGTGACTATAATATCAGCTAATTGAGCATGGTATGAGTTTACTCCCACCAATTTTTTTTATTTACTATGCTTTTAAACCCAATAAAACAATGTAAACAGCCGTAATTTAATTTTTGGCTATTGTCGCTATATATGCATTTATATACCCCGGAGAAATAATGAGTAATTTAAGCTTGAAAAACAAACTGTTGTTATTAGCTATATTGCCCTTAATGCTACTTTTGATTAGCTTGATGCTGAGTTCTTATTATTTAGAGAATAAAAATCAGCAACAAAATTTTGAAGCATTTCAAACTAAGTTAATAAGTGACAAACAAACGCTATTAAGCACCGAAGTTGAAATTGCTAGCAAAATTGTTCGCTATCAATTAGCTAATGGCTCTGAGCAGGATGCTAAAAACGCTTTAAGAGACTTGACGTTTGGCCAAGGTGGTTACTTTTTTATATATGATACAAATGGTGTTAGTGTTTTTCATGCATTATTAGGTGATGCTATTGAAGGGCAAAACAAAATAGGGATGACAGACCCTACCGGTAAAAAAATCATAGTAGGTTTACTGGAGCAAGCCAGAAAAGGCGGCGGGGCTTTTAACTATCATTTTCAAAAACCAAACACGACAGGTCTAGTTGAGAAAATGGGCTACGCAGCAATGATCCCCGGCACAAACTGGATGATTGGCACTGGCGCATATATGGATGATATAGACGCCGAATTAGTTAAATACCAAACGACAATGCAAGAACACATGAATGATAAAGTAATGACCTTATTATTAATTGCTTTATTTTGGGTTGTTTTAACAATTATATGTGCGTTAATTGCCGCAAATACAATGGTAAAACCAATACAGCGTATGGCGCAAAGCCTTGACGATATTGCCAAAGGTGAGGGCGATTTAACTAAACGTTTAGATATTGATACTAACGATGAAATAGGCCAACTTGGCGAAGCATTCAATATGTTCGTAAGTAAGTTACATGGCATTATTGCTAATGTGGTTGATGTAACACACGATGTAAAAACAGCTTCTGGTGATATAAATACACAAACACGATTGATTGAAGACAAACTACTTAATCATAATCATGAAACAGACTTGGTCGCGACAGCAATTACCGAAATGTCAGCTACTTCTCATGAGGTGGCACAAAATACGAATCAAGTAGCAGAATCAACCCAAGCGGCAACGCAAGAAGTTGCTAAAGCTCAAGAGTGTGTTGATATTTCGCTCAGTGAAGTATCTAACTTAATGGGCGAGATAAACTTAGCCGCTAAACAAGTTGATTCACTAAGTGACCAATCTAAAAAAATTAATAGCGTACTAAGTGTAATAGGCGGAATAGCCGAACAAACAAACTTACTTGCACTTAATGCTGCAATAGAGGCTGCGCGAGCGGGCGAGCAAGGCCGAGGATTTGCAGTTGTTGCTGATGAAGTAAGAAGTTTAGCTAGTCGTACTCAAGTTAGTACGCTAGAGATTAGTGAAATGTTGAGTGAGCTGCATAATTTAGTATCAGATGCAGTAGCCGCAATGCAAGCGAGTCAAAATAGCTGTAACCGCTCTGTTGAATCGTCTCGTGCTATTTCAGAAAGTTTAGGTGCAGTAACAAGCTCAGTTAGATCAATTAACGATATGAGTACGCAAATTGCGACTGCAGCACTGGAGCAAAGTAGTGTCACAGAAGAAATAAACCGTAATGTATTCGCCATTCAAGAAATAGTTAATGAGTTAACTATTTCAAGCAAAACCACCTCTACAGTAGGTCAGCATTTGGCTGCCCGTGGTGAAAACTTAGGCCAACTTGTTGGACAGTTTAAAATTTAATAAAACCCTAAACTGTATAAAATAAAGCCGCAGATTGCGGCTTTATTTTTTGGCTTAGTTTTAGCTGCTTAATTTTTATAAAAATTATTGAATTTTTTGTATGTGCTAAGGTCTATCTGCATGCAAATATATCTACTATAGTGAAATAGCCATGCAAAATATGCCATCAATTAAACACTGCACTCGAGAAGAACTAGCACCAGAGCAAGACTTGGGGCGTTTAGTGTCTTTTTTACGTTCGAGATTAGCCACTCATGTCGATGCTAAATTACTCCCTATGGATTTAACCTCAGCGCAATATATTGTGGTAGTACTACTTGCGAGAGAGTCGGTTAATACGCTTGCTGGATTATGCGAGTATATGGTTTATGATCGTGGCGCTATGAGCCGTTTACTAAATCGACTTGAAGAAAAGGGACTCATTATTAAAACACAATGTGAGCTTGATAAGCGCTCAACTATTTTGTGTTTAAGTGAAAAAGGTAAAGTCCTTTGTCCAGAAATAATGCCAGTAGTAAATGAAGTATATGCTCAAGCATTAAGTGGTTTTTCAGAGCCTGAAAAAAACCAAATAATAGACTTACTCTTCAAAGCTATAAATAACCTCGATTCATTACCCGAAGTAGTCCCTCACAAATAGATTATCAATAAAATAGCGATACTGTTTCAATAGAAAGTTAGCGTGCAAGTTAGCTGATCTGATTGTGCGTAGAATCTAATTTTGGTAATATAGTTGCCTAGGCAATCAATGTTATCATCTTGTTAGGTTTGTTATGATTGAAAATAATTTGTTAGTACAATTACAGCAGCAATATCCAGAACATACTTTTATGCAACATCACTTAAGTGTTGTTCATAAGGGGCGTTTTGCTAACGCGATTGTATATCGATATAAAGATGATGAATTTGATTTAATTGTTAAAGATTTTAGCCAAAGCCCGTGGCTTATTCGCAAAACATTTGCGCGACTATCTGTAAATCAAGAATATAAAGGATTGAGCCGATTAGCTGAGCTTGATGCTGTTGCTAATCGCTTTTGTAGGTTATCGCCGATAGCTGTGGCTTATAACTATATTGAAGGCACGCCACTGCGCTCTTTAATTCATGAAGACAAAACTCTACCGGTTAACTTTTTTAGTGAACTTGAGCGTCAAGTAGCAAAAATGCACCGCAAAGGCATCGTACATTTAGATTTGCGTAATATGGGTAACATTTTATGTGGTGCAGACGGTAAGCCATATTTTATCGATTTTCAGTCAACCATTAGCTTTTCGCGTTTTCCGCGTTGGTTGCAACGCTTTATGCGAGGCTCTGATATGTCGGGCGTATATAAAGCATGGAATAAACTAGGCGATCAACCTTTGCCACAATCTAAACAAGACTACCTAGAACATTTTAATCATGTGCGTAAGCGCTGGATTTTTAAAGGTTATCCAATACAGCGTGGCTATGCGTGGGGCGCTGCACTTATTACTCAATTTGTAGATTCTGACTTAGTACGAAATATTACTGACAGACTTTAATTTAAAGCACAAACCGTAATTTAAAAACACCTTATTCATTGTGTGATTTTGCCCATATTAGCTTGGCTAATATGGGATTTTTTTTATTATAAGTAATCCGTTTGGTTTACTTACTTGTCGTTTAATTCCTCAAAAACAATTCCTTTTACTGTTTTTTTAATTTTTTAAAATAAATATTAGTACTGTATTTAGTTTGCCCATACAATGCGCAAAAATAGCCTGTGCATGCTTAATAAGTTCACGCTTTTTCTGCAATTTTTTATTGTTCAAGTAAACTATAAGTAATGTGCGCTTTTAAATTTTAAGGTTTTAAGATGATTGAGTATCCGGTAGACCAACTTCCACAGCTCATAAATGATTTACTGCAATGCGATACAACAGAACGTAAAAATAAGTTATTAGCAGATGCGCAGTTAACGCTTTCTACAGAGCACTTGTCATTACTTTTTGAGGCGATACCAAAAGAGCAACGACTAGAAATATGGCAACTGCTTGACGAAGACACGCAACACGAAATTTTTGTAAATTTAAGTGAAGATAGTTGTTTGTGGTTACTGCAAACACTAGAGGACACTGATGCCTTTAAGCTTCTTGACGAAGTTAATGTAGAAGAACTACTGGAACTTGAAGAAGTTATACCTGAGCGATTTGTTGAGTATGCAAAAAAACAACTCGATGAAGCGCAAACCAAACAATACGACTTAGCGCAGCAATACCCGCCAGAGCAGCTTGGTCATTGGTTAGGTTTTGATTTTTTAAAAGTATCAGAGAAGCTAACCGCAGGTGGCGCTAAAAAGCTTTTACACAAGGGTTTACCGCAATACAGTGAGGTTGTTTATTTAGTAAGCCGTAAGGGCAGCTTAATAGGCGAGGTTGCGGTTAACGATTTAATTAAGGCGAGCGATACCGACAGCTTAATGACATTGGCGAATCATGACTTTTCATCGCTTCATGCTGATGATGATTTATACGAAGCGGCAGAAGTGGTGATCCACAGTGAGCAAATGGCACTGCCAGTGGTTAATGCAGATAACAAATTACTTGGGCGTTTAACTATTGCATCAGCGTACGAATTACGCCAAGAGATTGCTGACGAAGCAGCCGCTAAAGCCGGTGGTTTACGTGAAGACGAAGACTTGTTCGCAAGTGTGCGAAAAAGTGCTAAAAACCGTGGCATATGGTTGGGTATTAATTTAGCGACTGCGTTTTTGGCGTCGTGGTTTATTGGTTTATTTGGCGCAACTATAGAGCAGGTTGTTGCACTCGCTGTATTAATGCCGGTGGTTGCTTCTATGGGTGGGATTGCAGGTAGTCAAACTCTAACAGTTATTGTACGTGGTTTAGCGCTTGGGCAGGTTACAGATTCAAACCGCAATGCGTTACTTAAAAAAGAGCTACGTGTTGGCGCTGTAAATGGTTTGGTGTGGGCATTTGTAATAGGTCTGCTTACCTTCTTATGGTTTAACGATTTAATGCTCAGTATTACGATTACGGTAGCCATATTATTAAATTTAGTGGCCGCTTCACTTGCGGGTGTAGTTATTCCGTCTATTTTAGACAAAATGAAAATTGATCCTGCGTTATCTGGTTCGGTAATTTTAACTACCGTTACCGATATTGTTGGGTTTGTTACCTTTTTAGGTTTAGGCAGTTTATTGCTTTTATAGGCATTTTTAACAGGAAAATACAATGACCTTTGAAGTCATGATTTGGTGTGCAATTGCTTTGTGTATTTCACAATCGGCAATATTTTCGGGCTTAAACTTAGCGTTTTTTTCACTAAGTAGACTCCAGCTCGAAATGGAAAGTACAAAAGGCAACGAAGCTGCCATAAAAGTGATGGCACTTCGAAACGACTCTAACTTTTTATTATCGACTATTTTATGGGGTAATGTAGGTATTAACGTACTGCTTACGCTACTTTCTGACTCGGTATTAATGGGCGCAAGTTCGTTTTTATTCTCAACTATCGCGATTACTATTATTGGTGAAATAACGCCGCAGGCTTATTTTTCGCGTAATGCGCTAAAAATGGCGAGCCTACTTTCGCCGCTAATTAAGTTTTATCAGATTCTGTTTTATATAGTTGCTAAGCCAACGGCTTTAATTCTTGATGCATGGTTAGGTAAAGAAGGGATTACGTACTTTGCTGAAAGTGAACTCAGAGGTATTATTCGCAAACACATAGAAGCGGAAGAGGCTGATGTTCAGCACGTTGAGGGAATAGGCGCGCTTAACTTTTTTAGTTTAGATGAAATAAGCGTAACCAAAGAAGGGGAGATAATTGATCCTGATTCTATTATTGCACTGCCGACTAAACTCGATTTACCTATTTTCCCAGACCTTACTTTAACGACAGATAATGAGTTTTTACGAAAACTACATAAGTCTGGTTACAACTGGGTGATCATTACTAATGAAGATGGTTGGCCTTTATTGGTTGTTGATGCAGACGGCTTTTTACGCTCAGCGTTGTTTGAGCCAGAGACGTTTGACCCGTATCATTATTGTCACAGACCTATAATTGTTGCTGACGAAGCGATGCGATTGAGTGAAGTGATTTTAAAAATACGCGCTAATCATTCTTTAGATAAATCGTTTGATGGAGCCATTGATCAAGATGTGGTATTAGTGTGGAGTGACGTGAAACGCATTATTACCGGCGCTGATATATTTGGTCGATTGCTCAAAGGTATGAGCGCACCAAAGCTCGAATTACATGAAAATACAGAGAATAAAAAGCCGCAATAAGCGGCTTTTTGTATTTAGTTGGATGGAGCTTTACGCCCAACCTTCGTAGCGCTTACGACGCGACAACACTATCGTTAAAATAATACCTAAAAACAGGCCTAAAAATGCAATAGCACCACCGTAGGTAAGTAGCTGACGTTTCTCTTTTGAGCTAGCAGCTTCTTTTTGGGTGCGCTCTTGCTCTAGCGTTGTTTTAAGCTTAGTGATTTGAGCAGATAACTGCAGGTTTTTATCAGTTAAGGTTTGGTTTTGCTCTTGCAGTTGCGGAAGTTCTACCTGAGCTTGGCGTAGCTTTTCTTGCATAGTGCTCATTTCACTGCTAAGTGTTTTGTACTGTTGGTGTAAGCCTGCCGTTTTAGATATAAACTTAGTTTCTATCCAACCTTCACGGTCTTTATCATCTTTAATTTTTATAAAGCCGTTTTCTTCGTTTGATAACAAGGTTAACTTTGTTCCAGCATCTACAGAGCCGAGTAGTCGATAATTTTTACTCGCACCAGAACGCATAAAAGTATATAAATTATCGATAATATAAGCGGTGTTTGCATTAGTTGAACTTGCAGGTTGTGCTTCTTGTGCATAACTCATAAATGTGGTGGCTGTTAAAAGTAGCCCTAATAAACAATGTTTTAGCATTTATCTACCTTGTTGATCTAGCTGCGTCCGTTATGAACGTGATTTTCATTTCACATAAGTAGTTAGATAGTATGGATTAAATAGCTCAATAGCAAGACTGATATTGTAACTCACCCCTGATATGACAAGAGAAATAAGGCTAAAAAATTTGCATTGTTAAGGCGCTTTGTTTATTTTGAGCACTTATTTATTTTAAAGGTAATCCGCAAACCGAATGGATACTGAGATAGAACTGAAATTTTTGGTATCAGATGCCGTTATTCCACTGATCCCCTCGTTAATTACTCAATTTGCAAAAACGGTGAAGAATAAACCGTCACGCAGCTTACAAAATGCATACTACGACACGCCAAGCCGAGAGCTTAGAGCGCTTGACATAGGCTTTAGAACTCGCTGTTCTGACAGCGAATGCGAGCAAACTATAAAGCTTGCAGGTGAAGTTGTAGGTGGTTTACACCAACGTCCAGAGTACAATTTACCAATTGAATCAAGTCGCCCTAATTTAATGGCGTTTGATGCTGATATTTGGCCTCATGGCATGCAAATAAGCGCAATCTCAAAAAACTTGTATCCAATATTTAGTACTAACTTTATTCGTCGTACTTGGTTAATTGAAACCGAAAGTGGCGCTAAAATTGAAGTTGTACTCGATAAAGGTGAAATTGCGGCTTCGGGTAAAATTGAAATTATTAGCGAGCTTGAAATTGAGCTTGTTGAGGGCAGTCGTAATGAGTTGTTTGCGTTTGCAGATGTACTGGTTAGCCAGAACTGTATCCGTTTAGGATTATACTCTAAGGCCGCGCGTGGTTATCGCCTTGCAGATGAAAAACCTTTAATACCAAGCAAATCTATTGGTTTTGTTCAATTACCAAAGTCGACTACCCAAGAGCGTGCTTTAGTTGAAGCCATGAACTTTGGCATTCGCTTTGTGCAAAAGCATGAGCAATGCTATTTCGATAAGCCAAGTTTAAAAACGCTTAAACGCGTAACTGACGGCATTAGCCTAATACGCCATACTTTTTGGCTGTACGACGATATAGTATCCAAAGAAAGTACAGAACATTTACGTACAGAGCTTAAATGGTTATTAAGCGAATTAGCGTGGGTAGAAAACGCGATTCAATTAAAAACGTACACGTCTAAACGCCATGCTTTTTATAAAAAAATTAATGCTGCTCCAGCACTTACTCAAGTCATTGGTGATTTAAAAGAGTTACAGCCAAGTATTGACGATATAAATGCACTGTTTCATAGTGCGCGTTATAATCGTTTATTACTGTCGTTAACTACCTGGTTAATCGATAAGCAATGGCGTAAAGATTGGGGGCAAACAGAACTTCAAGCGGCTGAGAATAATGTGTCGTCTATTGCTAGTAGGCTTTTTAATAAAGACTGGAAAAACCTGCACGAATTACTTCCAAAAGAGCAAACACTCGATGTCGCTTCGTATTTAAACCTGCGCACTCAACTTGAAAATAGCCTACTGAGCGGTAATTGTTTAGGATCGTTATTTGATAAAGAAGAACGCTTAGAATTTAGATTACCATGGCTTGATATTTCCCATGGTATTTATGAGTTAAGCACGCTTGAGTATTTAAAGCAGTTATGTGCCGGGCAAGAAGATGAGCAGCTTGCTAAAATCCAATCATGGCTTGAGCAAAAGTCTGAATATTTGGTTAGTGCCATGGAGCAAAGCCGTTTGGCTTCATTTGACATAGAACCTTACTGGCAAAAATAAATGATGCACTTTTGTAATGAAATTCAGTTGCAAAAGTGCTTATTCGTTATTCTTTTATTAGTGAGTTTTAACACTTACGCTGAGCCAACATGGCATTTGTATAAAAACAAAAATGGCGTAAGTGTGTATTATCAAAGCCACAGTGATAATACCTTTGAAGTAAAAGCGCAGATGAGCGTGAAAGGTGTATCTACCAATGAGTTTTTAGAGTTACTTAGCGATACCGATGCCGCACCCCAATGGCTCGAAAATGTATCTCAGGTAAAGGTTATTAAGCACATAAGCCCATCAGAAAATTTAGTGTACAGTTATTTTAATTCTCCTTGGCCTGTTAGAGATAGAGATAGCATTACTCATTCTTGTTATTCACAGTTAACTGAAAATAAGAGCCAATTGCTTATTAATGCTCGCCCTAATGAGCTGCCCCAAAATGATGGTGTTATAAGAATTACTACTTTAAATGCACGCTGGCTACTCAGTGGGGAGAAAGGCCGCCTTGATATTGAATACCAAGTATATGCTTTGCCTGATGGGGCAATACCTACTTGGCTAAGCAATAAGGTTGGATTGAAAAGTACTTACAACACATTTATGAATTTGCACCATATGCTCACACATAAAAAATACACTCCAAAACTACCTGTAATCATAGCCGGTCAGTGCTAAAGATAGAATACATAATAATTTTATGGTGTGTTTAGTCGTCTTTAACTACGCTTAAGCAATAATGACACGCTATTAATTGGAGAATTGATGAAGTATTTAGTGGCTATATTATGTTTTATACACAGTTCACTCTTATTTGCTCAAGAGTATACCTTTGGTGTAGTGCCGCAATATGAGCCGCAAAAGTTAAACGCGATTTGGCAACCCTTGTTAGAGCAAGTAAGTAAACAAACAGGGGTATCAATAAAGCTAATTACAGTTGAGTCCATTCCAGTATTTGAAAAAGCTTTTGCTAACGGCGAGTACGATTTTGCATACATGAACCCATGGCACAGTGTTATAGCATATGAGCAGCAGGGATATTTGCCACTAATAAAAGATGCAGGACGAAAGCTGCAAGGTATTTTGGTAGTAAATAAAGACAGTGGTATTGATAATTTAAGTCAGTTAGAGGGCGCCGAAATAGCATTCCCTGCACCTAATGCATTAGGTGCGTCATTATTAATGAGAGCCGACTTAGCATTGTTATACGGCTTGAGCATAAAGCCTGTATATGTCCAAACCCACCCATCGGTATATTTAAATGTAGCGCTGCACTCAACAATGGCTGGCGGCGGCGTAATGGGCACATTTAAACAACAGCCCGAAAGCTTACAAAATAAGCTTAAAATTCTTTATAAAACACGTGAAATTAGTCGCCATCCAATTGTAGCCCACCCAAGGGTTGACCCTGCAATACAGTTAAAAGTACAACAAGCTATTTTAGATATTGGGCAAAGCTCAGAGCATAAACATTTACTTGCAGGTATCCCAATTATTAAACCTAGTATTGCAAATTTAGCTGAATATCGGCAGTTAACTCAGTGGGGCTTGCGCTCATTTTATGTTGAAAATTAGAGGGTTTCGTAGTTTAAGGGCGCAAAGCTTTATTGTTGTATTGCTTTGTGGCTTGCTTATGGCCTGTCTTTTTATGTTTTACGCCTTACCTGAGCAAGCGCGTTGGGTAAATGATGGGCTTTCAAAGGCTGCCCAGCGTTCTTTAGCGCAGTTATCGACTTCTATAACGACTCCGTTGTTAACTAGGCAGTATGCAGAGCTATATGAAGAAATAGACAGCCAGCTACAAACTCGCCCTAATTGGAAAAGTATTAAAATTGTTGATGTTGATTCAAAAAACCAATTATACCCGCTTGAAAATTGGGTTGGAGCAAATGAAAACGGCGACATGCTGTTATCTCAGCAGGTGGTGTTTTTAGATAAACCGCTGGCTAATATTAGCTTGGTAGTTAACTTTACTAATGAAATAAACGAATCTTCAAAACTTCATTACACCCTAATATATATACAATTTATTATTTTAGTTATTGTTTTTATTGGCTTAGCTTGGCTGGTGGATTACAGGGTTACATCGCCTTTGAGGACCCTAAAACTGGGGTTTTCACGCTTAGCAAAAGGCGACTTTGATTGCCATATAGATAAACAGCAACAAAACGAAGTGGGCAGTGTAATAAGTGCATTTAATAACATGGTTGACGAGGTTGCTAATAACCATCAAAAATTGAATGTATTACGTATTCAAGCAGAGTCGGCAAGTAAAGCTAAATCAGACTTTATGGCCAGTATGAGCCACGAATTAAGAACCCCATTAAATGCAATTTTGGGCTTAGCCCAGCTGTATGAATATGATGAAAGTGCAAACAAAGTACAAAAAGAAAACGCGAAAAGCATTTATCAAGCCGGAGAACATTTACTATTACTTATAGACGATGTACTTGATTTAACGGCTATTGAGTCGGGTAATATGCAGTTTAGTTTTTCTTATGTGCCTATTAAAAGCGTATTAGAGGAGTCTGTAGAGCTCGTCACTGAGCTTATTAAAGGACAATCAATAACGTTGAAAACACAAGGGTTTGAGTCCTTAGAAGGGCTAAGGGTTTATATTGACCAGCGCCGCTTTAAACAAGTGATGCTTAACTTGCTTTCAAATGCGATTAAATACAACAAACCAAACGGCAGTATTAATATTAATTGCCGGGTATTAAGTAATAAACAGTGCGAAATAGATGTAATAGACACAGGATGTGGATTTGCTGCAGATGATATTTCTCGCTTATTTAAACCCTTTGACCGTTTAGGTGCTGAAACCAGTAAGGTAAATGGTACAGGTATTGGTTTAGTAATAACTAAGCAACTGGTAGAGCGGATGCAGGGCTCATTAAATGCACAAAGTGAGCAGCACAAAGGCTCTTGTTTTACACTAAACTTTAACAGCTTTGATCAAACTGATTTGCCAGCACAAGTGCAAGCTCCTCAAATAACACAGCAAAGCTTAGATACAGTCACTCTTCCTACGCTTGAGGTTTTAGTGGCAGAAGATCAGGTTACAAATCAGCAAGTATTAAAACAGCAATTAACCATGCTTGGAGTGTGTTCTACTTTTGTAAGTAATGGGGAACAAGCCTGGGAAACTCTGCAAAATAAACACTTCGATATTTTACTAACCGATATTCAAATGCCTTTACTCGATGGGTTAGGGTTAGCTAAAAAAATACGCGAAAACACCCGTTTTGATGAACTTATCATAATTGCAATTACTGCCAACATTACCAAAAACAATATAGATAATTGTTATAGTTGCGGAATGAACGGCTTTTTAACCAAACCCATTGAGCTTGTTAAATTAAAGTCGTTATTGATGGAACATTCGCAAACAATAGTTAATACATGCTCAGAAAAGCCAGATACTGAAAGTATAGCTTCAGATAGTTTTGACCAACTCGATATTACGCTGCTAAAAGCAATGCTTGGTGATGACGCAACAGTCCACTGCATGGTATTTAATGCGTTTTTACAAACAGCAGGGGAGCAAATTAAATTGGCTAATGCGTATGCTAAGAGTAAAAATTATGTTGATTTGGCTTTTCAGGCCCATGCCTTAAAGTCGTCGTCAAAATCGGTAGGGGCTATTAAACTGGCTGATATATGCCAGCAGATCGAAACGTATGCAGAAAATGAATCTATTGATAACAATGAAATGCAAAGTCTCGAGACCTGCTTTAACGATGTAGTAACGCAACTTAAAAGCTATTGTTTACGATATGAAAAACGCACATAAAAAATGGCTCATAAAGAGCCATTTTATGTTTAAAATATTTTAGTATTTAGCCGCTTCCCCTTTCTTAGGTAAAGCGTCCTGTATAAAGTCACGTAAATCGTTATTAGAGCTTTCTAAGTCAGCGTGGCGAAGGTACATCATATGCCCACTTCTGTAGCCTTTAAAGCTCAAACGGTCTTTCATTTTACCGCTTGGGTCTAATTGCCATAACGTATATTTAGCGTCAAAGTAATTGGTTGCACCATCAAAGTATCCTGATTGAATCATCACGTTTAAGTAAGGGTTTTGCGCCATTGCTAAACGTAGATTTTCGCCCGTATTATTACCGGTTCTATCCCATGGGTGAACATTACCAAATAAATTATATTTTACATCTGTTTTATAGTTTAGCTCTTCACGTAAGTAGTGATTAATTGCAGGAGTGAAAGAGTGTAACCAAGAGGTAAGTTCAGCCCAGTAGTCTGGGGATTCACCCGCGCCTCGTTTATCTATTCCTAAATAACGAGAATCTAAGCGACCCACAGTTTGACCACGCTCACGTAGTAGCTCTTTCCAGAAAAATTGAGTTGGAATATCCAAGTTATTTTGTTCAACAAACTTTTCTGATAAGCCAGCGTAGTGTGCCATTTTTGTAATAATTCGACGTTTTTCTTCAGCATTAATAAAGCCACCCTTGGCAAGCGCTGGGATTAATTCGTTTACAGTAAACTCTTCAACTTCAGGTAATAACTCATCTAGATCTTTAGCTTGTAAATCGGCTTTAAGTGCTTTGTGATACCAAGCAGTTGCTGCAAAGTAAGGTAGGCGGTTAGCGGCTTTAATCGGGCCGTCGCGCTTAATACCAATATCAGTAGGTGATACGAGAACAACACCGTTTATGTACATCCATTGACTATTTTGAAGCTCATGAGCTAGGCCCGATACACGTGTTGTACCGTAGCTTTCACCAATTAAAAATTTAGGCGATCGCCAGCGCTCAGCCCTATTTACAAAAGTATTTAACCACTCAGCAAGGTACTTAATATCGGCATTAACACCAAAAAATAGCTCTTTTTGTTTTGCTTTAGAAGGAAGTTCGCCTTTTTCGTTTTCAAGTACGCGAGAGTAGCCTGTATTTACAGGGTTTACGTAAACAATATCGGCAATATCAAGTACAGAATATGGGTTGTCTTTTACGCCATAAGGTTGAATTGGATAGCCTTCGTCATCAATTTTTAATACGCGAGGACCAGTATAAGCAAGGTGCATCCATACAGAAGCCGAGCCTGGCCCGCCATTAAATGAAATAAGTAATGGGCGAGTTGTCCTGTCGTCAACTTTGTCGCGTGTGTAGTAGGTGTATTGCAATGTCGCAACCGCGTCGCCTTTATCATCCCATACAGGTTGTGTGCCTGTGGCAACGGTGTAATTAAAGCGTTGACCGTTGATTTTAGCTTTATGTTGAGTAACAACTTTGCTGTCTACATCAATACGACGTTGGTTATCGGCAAGCGTGCTTGTACTGATTATTAATGCAATAACGGTTATCGGTAAACTGATAATACGACTAAGCTTCATTAGGTGTCCTTATTATTGTTGATACACCATTAAAGACATTAATGAGTTAAATAACAAAAGTATTGAGACTAGTGGCCGATAATACTAGTTAAGTAAGGTATTAATGCGCTTAGAGACGCGTGCTAACCACTTTTATAGTTATTTAGGATTTGGTTTCTTTATTTAGTTAATCACAGAATTCAGGTATATTGCGGGCCTACTTGTATTGATTTTATATACAAGCTATCACCAAAAAAATCTAATGGATTACGCTTTCAAGCACATAAGTGCACTCTACACCGGATGTTTATGACTAATGCTATTGCAGTAATAGCGTTGTATTTGTCGTTTTGTTACAAAATTAATTAAAGGTAAAGAGAAGCTTTATGCAAAGAGTATTAGTGGTTGAAGACAGTAAAGTAGTGCAGCAGGTGCTTCGCCACTTAACTGCACAATACCTTGATGTAGTAATTGATTTTGCTTGGTCTTTAGCAGAATGCGCTACGTTCGTAGAAAAGCACGATTATACGCTTGCGTTAGTTGATTTAACTTTGCCAGATGCTCCGCACGGTGAAGTTGCAAAATATACTTTATCTAAAAAAATTCCTACGGTTGTTTTAACCTCAAAAATAGATGAGTACAAGCGCCAACAAATGCTTGAATTGGGCGTAGTTGATTATGTTATTAAAGATAATCGCGATTCTTACCATTATGCCGTTAAGCTCGTTGCGCAATTACTCAGAAATCAAGGCTGTAAAGCACTAATAGCAGATGACTCATTACTAAGTCGCTCGTTAATGAAGCAAATGCTAGAAAAGCAATTGTTTGATGTAACAGATGCCCACGATGGACAACAAGCACTCGAAATATTAAAAGCTAATCCTGATATAAAGCTACTTATGACCGACTACGCTATGCCCTCTATGGATGGCTTTGAACTTGTCAAAGCGGTACGTAATTTTAGAGGCCGAGACGACTTAGCAATTATTGGCTTATCGGGCGCGGGAAAGCATGGCCTATCAGCACGATTTATTAAATACGGCGCCAATGACTTTTTAACAAAGCCATTTATGAATGAAGAGTTTCATTGTCGAGTACTTCAAACAATGGAGCAACTGTCGTTAATTTCAGATATTAAAGAAAGCGCACATAGGGATCACTTAACAGGGCTTCATAACCGACGCTACTTTTATCAATATGCAGAAAAGCTCCTTAAAAGTAAAAACCAGAAAAATACTTTGGCATTGCTTGATATCGATTTTTTCAAAAACATTAACGATACATTAGGCCATGAAGGCGGCGATCAGGCTTTAAAGCAGGTTGGTTCATTAATACGATCTACGTTTTCAAAGTTTACGGTTGCACGGGTTGGCGGAGAAGAGTTTGCCATAATATTACCTGAAATAGAGCTAGAACGCGGTCGTGAATACTTTGAAGCATTTAGGAAAAAGATGGCTAGTTACGATTTTTCTATTAGCGATAAATCAATTAAAATTACCACGAGTATAGGCTTGGCTGACTTTCAAGACACTAGTCTAACGCAGGCTATGCGTGTTGCTGACAAAGCATTATACGAAGCTAAAAACCAAGGCAGAAACTGCGTGGTATAACCCTTCTTAAACAAAACTAGGTACGTGATAAATATATAGAGATATAGCACGCACCAATGTAGCTG
Source organism: Pseudoalteromonas sp. SWYJZ19 (assembly GCF_015864375.1). Lineage (NCBI taxonomy): Bacteria > Pseudomonadati > Pseudomonadota > Gammaproteobacteria > Alteromonadales > Pseudoalteromonadaceae > Pseudoalteromonas > Pseudoalteromonas sp. SWYJZ19. The sequence continues at coordinate 48,128 of NZ_JADYXI010000013.1, read as the reverse complement.
ACTTGTTAAATTAACGCACCTAATTGGTGCGTTTTTTTTGATCTTGAGTTCGTATTTTTTACTAAGTGGCTGTTTTTAATTGATATAAAATAGTGGCACAAAGGTTGGATTGTTTAACCCAATAGGATAACAATAAAGAGTCCGAGGGGGCCGCTATGAAAATGATTAGTGCAATCATAAAACCATTTAAATTAGACGACGTGCGTGAAGCACTCGCTGATTTAGGAATTGAGGGGATGACAGTAGTTGATGTTAAAGGTTTTGGACGTCAACGAGGTCATACTGAGTTATATCGTGGTGCAGAATACCAAGTAGATTTTATTCCTAAGATCAAACTTGAAATTGCAACTCGTACTGAAAATTGTCAACGCGTTGTTGAAGCAATCACTAAAATTGCATCAACAGGTAAAATTGGTGACGGTAAAATTTTCGTGTACGACTTGGATCAAATTGTTCGTATCCGTACTGGCGAACTTGACGAAGAAGCAATTTAAGGGGGTCTCATGGAAAATACAATAATAGAACTAAAGTTTTCACTCGATACCTTCTATTTTTTAATATCAGGTATATTAGTAATGTGGATGGCAGCAGGTTTTGCCATGTTAGAGGCGGGCTTAGTTCGCTCTAAAAACACAGCTGAAATTTTAACTAAAAATGTCGCGCTATATTCAATTGCATGTACGATGTTTTTATTAGTTGGCTACAACATTATGTATGTAGACAATGCCGAAGGTAGTTTTATTCCTTCAATAGGCGCTTTAATTGGTACACAAGCTGCCGATGCTGACCATTCTTTAGAATCTGACTTTTTCTTCCAAGTAGTATTTGTTGCAACCGCTATGTCGATTGTATCGGGTGCTGTTGCTGAGCGTATGAAACTGTGGGCTTTCCTAGGTTTTGCTGTAGTACTAACTGGTTTTATTTACCCTATTGAAGGTTACTGGACATGGGGTGGTGGTTTCTTATCTGAAATGGGCTTTGTTGATTTTGCAGGTTCTGCAATTGTGCATGGCGCAGGTGCAGCAGCTGCACTAGCTGGTGTATTAATCCTAGGTGCTCGTAAAGGTAAATATGGTAAGAATGGTGAAATATACCCAATTCCAGGTTCAAACTTACCACTTGCTACACTAGGTACATTTATTTTATGGATGGGTTGGTTTGGCTTTAACGGTGGTTCTCAATTACTACTTTCGGATAAAGAAAACGCAACTGCAGTAGGCCAAATATTACTTAACACCAATGCAGCAGCTGCAATGGGTGCTATTGCAGCACTGTTTGTATGTAAAGTACTTTGGGGTAAATCAGATTTAACAATGGTCTTAAATGGTGCATTAGCTGGCTTAGTTGTTATAACAGCAGACCCTCTATCTCCATCACCATTAATGGCATGTCTACTTGGTCTACTTGGTGGTGCACTTGTTATATTTAGTATCATAGCACTTGATAAAGTTAAGATTGACGATCCAGTGGGTGCTATCTCTGTTCATGGTACGTGTGGCGCATTAGGTATTATGTTAGTACCGCTAACCAATGGTGACGCAAGCTTTGTTAATCAGTTAACGGGTCTAGTATGTATTCTTGCCTTTGTATTTGTAGCATCATTTATTGTTTGGACTGTGCTTAACAAAACAATGGGTATACGAGTAACCGAAGAAGAAGAACTAAACGGTATGGATCAACACGATTGTGGTATTGAAGCCTACCCAGAGTTTGTTTCTGTTCGAAATAGCTAATAGTTTATTTAAATAATAGTGTGTTTACACAAAGCCCTACTTCGGTAGGGCTTTTTTTGTTTCAGGGGGGGTTAACTTTTCGGATGTTAGGATATATCCAATATGCTAAGCTCACACTCGTGAATAACCCTTGGAATAAATTACACTTAAATGGCCGATAATAAAAAAACACCTACCAGTAAACCTGCAGTTAAACGTGCAAGTAAATCGTCAAGCAAGACAAAGAAAAGCACCTCAAAGGGCAGTAAAAAAACAGTGGAAACCACTGTTAAACGCTCTTTTATGAGAAAAACATGGTCAGTGTTTTGGAAACTAAGCTTGGCTGTTTTTATTGCAATGGCAATGTACTTCATTTATTTAGATTCAAAAACAACGCGTATATTTGAAGGTAATAAATGGCAACTTCCAGCGCAAGTGTATGCTCGTTCTATGGAGTTTTATCCGGGGCAATTTTTATCAAGCCAGGAAGTAGTGTTTGAGCTAGAGCGTTTAAATTATTCATCGGTTAATAGATTAAGCCGCACAGGACAGTTTGTTAAAACAGCAGATAGCATCAAGATTTATCGTCGTGATTTTGAATTTTATGATGGCCTTGAAGAATCACATATTATTGAACTTCGCTTTGCAGGGCAAAAAGTTGCGACCATTAAAGATAAGTTTGGTAGGCGTTTAAATTCAGCTCGTCTAGAGCCTGTGCAAATAGCGCGTATTGGTAATGACTCTAAACAAGATAGAGAATTTGTACCACTAGATAAGTTTCCAGCAATGCTAAAAGATACGCTATTGGTGGTTGAAGACCGTGATTTTTACGAACATCATGGTGTATCAGTGTTTTCTATTTTACGCGCGCTTTATTCTAATATTAAAGCGGGGCGCACCGTTCAAGGTGGCAGTACGCTTACTCAACAGTTAGCTAAAAATATTTACCTAACACGTGAGCGTTCTTTAGTACGAAAAATAAATGAGGCCTTTATTGCCCTTATTTTAGATTATCGTTATTCAAAAGATCAAATATTGGAAGCTTACTTAAATGAAGTATACCTAGGGCAGTCATACAACCAAGGTGTGCACGGTATGGGGCTTGCTGCTGACTTTTACTTTTCAAAGCCGGTAGATGAGCTTGAGTACGATCAAATTGCTTTGCTGGTGGCAATGGTTAAAGGTCCATCTTATTACAATCCACGTCGCTATAAAGAGCGCACAATGGAGCGCCGAGACTTAGTGCTTCGCCTTATGGTTGAAAACAAGCTACTTAGCACAAAAGAGTACCGTGCATCGCTTAATCGCCCAATTGATATTGCGCCAATGAAAGCGAGTTTACAAAAATCATATCCAGGCTATTTAGAGTTAGTAAACAGAGAATTAAATGAATTATTGCCAGATCAGCAAACACTTGATGCAGGCGTAAGAGTATTTACTTATTTTGATTTGCAAAAGCAAACAGCAATGGAAGAGTCTATTGAAAAGAGCTTACCGTACCTGGAAAATCGTCCTAGAACCGAAAAACTAGAAGCAGCCATGATCTCTGTTAATGTAGAAAAGGGCGGTGTATCTGCACTTGTTGCAGGGCGCGATGTTCGTTATTCAGGATTTAACCGTGTTTTAGATACAAAACGTAATATTGGCTCGCTGGTAAAACCTGCTGTGTATTTAACCGCACTGCAATTACCACATTATAATTTAGCTACTTTGCTTGATGACTCGCCAGTACAGGTTACAAATGAGCAGGGAAAAGTGTGGCAACCAGAAAATTTTGATCATCAATACCGTGGTGCAATACCTCTTTATAAAGCATTTAGTAACAGTATTAATATTCCAGCGGTTAATTTAGGCCTCGATGTAGGTGTTGATAAAGTCGCGAATACACTAAAAGGATTAGGCGCTAAAGGGGCGATAAACGAATACCCATCGTTGCTTTTAGGGGCTGTTGAAATGTCGAGTTTTGAAGTTGCTCAGCTTTATACGACAATTGCTGCAGATGGCGAATATAAAAAGCTTACTGCAATTTCGGCATTAACCGACTCGGTTGGTAAAGTACTTTATAAGCATAAAGTAAATGCAGAGCCTCGTTTTGATAAATCTGCAATGTATATGACTAAATACGCGATGAAACGCGTAACGAAAGACGGCACTGCTAAACGCTTAAATTTACACTTCCCATCAATCCAACTTGCAGGCAAAACTGGCACTAGTAACGATTTACGTGATAGTTGGTTTGCAGGCTTTGATCAAAATACAGTGACGGTAGCTTGGCTTGGTCGAGACGACAACAAAAGCACGGGTTTAACGGGCAGCGTAGGTGCATTAGAAGCATATATTCGCTACTTAAAGCCACTTAATCCACAAGCAATAGCCGATACGCGTCCGCCATCAATACGCTGGGCATTTGTAAATGAGCAAACGGGTAAGCAGGCACCACCAGGATGTGGCAAGGTGATTCAGCTACCACTTAGAGCGAGTGAGTTTGAGCCAAGACCACAATGTATTCGTTAATTTAAGATTACTTTAAACAACAAAGCCGCTTATTTAGCGGCTTTGTTGTTTAAAGTATAGTTAACGTAATTATACCAATCCGTAATAATACTTAATCAATTTGAGGGGTTAAATCTGACGTTAAAAATTTCTGATATACAACTGCATGGATGCAGGAGGTAGAGCAATGCAGGAGCAATTGCCGAGAACAACTAAATAACGAAATTTTTGCCTTGTTATCGACACTATTTTCTTCCCTCAAAATAGATCACTTAATTAAGCGAATTGGTATTAAGATTTAAAAAACTGCATTGATTTGGTTAAATCATTAGATAAGCGACTTAGCTGCTGTGCATCTTGCAGCGTTGATTGAGCTGATGTTAGCGTTTGATCTGCTAAATTACTCACCTCTTGCGAATCATTTAATGCTTGTGTTGTCGCATTTGACTGCTGTTTAACACGCTCTGCAATAACTTCACCTTGATGTTTAATGTCGCCCATACTTTGCTCTGCGCTTTGCAATACTTCATTGGTTTGATTGGCTGCTTTTACCGATTGCTCCATTTTTTCAACACTTGAACGCATTTTTTGCTGAGTGTCGTCAGATGCTTGTTGTAAGGAGCTAATAATTTGATGAATTTCTTGTGTTTGTGTTTGTGTACGCTGAGCAAGAGTTCTTACTTCATCAGCTACAACGGCAAAGCCTCGACCATGCTCGCCAGCTCGTGCAGCTTCAATAGCGGCATTTAGTGCAAGCAAGTTTGTCTGATCGGCTATCTCACTAATACCTTTACTTACTTTGCTAATTTCTTGGCTATCTTGTGCTAGCTTATCGAGCGCTTGTTGGCTCTCTGCAAATTCAATTTGTAGATCTTGCATATATTTAGCAAGCTCCATTGTATTGTCTGAACCTTGTTTTACATGCGCAGCAGCATCTTGCGCGGTAAGCGTTGCTTGATGGGCTGACTCTTCAACTGCAAGTGCGTTTTGAGCCATTTCGCTGAGTGCATTATAAATGGCATTTACTCGGATTTGCTGTTTTGAAACATCATTGCTTGTTTGGCTACTCGCATGTGATAGCGATTTAGTTGCGCCGCATAGCTCTTCTGTACTTGCTTTAACATCAATTAATAAATGTGAAAATGCATTAAGTAATGCGTTGTAGCGCGATGCAATAATTCCCATTTCATCATTAGTGCTCGAATCGATAGTGGCATTTAAGTCGCCATTCGCGGCTCTATTCGCTGCATCAGCAAAGCGATTAATGGTATCAACAACTGCAAAATAAAAACCAATCATTAAATAAAATGCAAATAACAAACTAATCAATGAAGCGGCTAAAACAAGATTTCGAGTCCACTGTTGAGTTTGCAGTTTTGCTTCAATAAGGCTCTCAAGCGTTGGAATACTCTTACTAACAAGTTGATTAATACTGCTGTGAACATTGTTTGTTAGTTTAGTAAATTCTGATTGAGTTAATAAAATATCGTCTGGCTCAAGTAGTTTTTCATCTATCGCTTTTTTAAATGCGCCAACAGCACTGTGTAAATTATCTAACGAGGGCATGAGCGCTTTATTTACTGATTTGTCTGCATTGGTGGCTACATTGAGTATTTTATCGAGTTGTTTTTCGTATAAAGGAAGTGACTTACTAAAATTTGAAAGTGCTATAAACGTATCTGGCGTAAAACGATTACTTGCCAAAACAGTATTTGCGCTTTGCGCTGTCGAGTTTATTTGCATTATAAGTGCAGGAATTGGCGTGACTAAAGAGCGGTTTACGTAAGCACTAGCTAACTGGCTATCTAATGCTAAGTTAGACTGAATAGAAACAAGTTCAAGTACATCATTTGCTTGATCGTCTTTTATATCAAAACCGAGTGAGCGAGCTATTTTTATATTTTGATTTGCTTCCCCCTGCATTTGATTTGAGAGTATTGACCTGTAGCCTTTTAAACCTTGTTGCTGCATTTTTGAAACAGCGATACTTTCACTTAATAATGAGACTAAAAAAAACAAGCTAAGTGCGAGAGGAACGAGTAAAATTCCAAACATTAAGCTGATTTTAGTTTTGTATTTTAAATTTGCCATTAGCTGGATAGCGGGAAAAGAAAATTGGCGTAATCCTGACATAAGGCTCTCTTGTATTTTTGTAATTAGGGTAAAGGTGAATAGACCTTGTTATGCTTAATTATCATTCATTTATAGTACTTTACAAATAAAAAAAGCCCTTTCGGGCTTTTTTCAATCTTTAGTCTTAATTACACACTGTAAAAACAAGCGCTTATAAAATATAAAAAGTAATTTTAACTTAAAGTTTAGCAAACGAGCGTTCTGCTGCCGCTATTGTTTCTTTTACTTCTTGCTCAGTATGCGCAGCACATACAAAACCAGCTTCAAATGCTGATGGAGCAAGGTACACACCTTCTTCAAGCATAAGGTGGAAAAAACGTTTGAAGCGCTCTAGGTCGCATTCAGTAGCTTGTTTGTATGTCGTTACTTTTTCAGCATCAGTAAAAAAGAATCCATACATGCCGCCAGCATAATTAGTTGTTAATGCAATGTCTGCTTTTTTAGCGCCAGCTTCAAAGCCTTCACAAATTGCTTTAGACGTTGCTTCTAACTTATCGTGTAGACCTGGCTCACATAATAGCTCAAGTGATTTTAAACCTGCAGCCATCGCAATAGGGTTACCAGAAAGAGTACCCGCTTGGTAAACAGGGCCCACAGGCGCAATGTAATCCATTATTTCGGTTTTACCACCAAACGCGCCAACGGGCATGCCGCCGCCAATGACTTTACCTAAACACGTAAGGTCTGGTTTAATGTTGTAATACGCTTGAGCGCCGCCAAGTGCAACACGAAAACCCGTCATTACTTCATCAAAAATAAGTACTGATTTATATTCGTCACACACATCACGCAAACCTTCTAAAAAGCCAGGTACTGGTGGAATGCAGTTCATGTTACCGGCTACTGGCTCTACAATAATACAGGCAATTTCGTCAGCGTATTTTGCAAAAATAGCTTTTACTTCATCTAGGTTATTAAACGACACAGTAAGTGTATGCTTAGCAAAGTCCTCAGGAATACCAGGAGAATTAGGTACGCCCATTGTTAGTGCACCAGAGCCTGCCTTAACTAATAACGAGTCAGCATGGCCGTGGTAACAACCTTCAAATTTTAATATTTTATCGCGGCCGGTAAAGCCACGCGCTAAACGAATTGCACTCATTGTTGCTTCAGTGCCTGAGCTAACCATGCGTACTTTTTCGATTGATGGAACCAGCTCTTTTACTTTTTCAGCCATTAGTATTTCGGCTTCAGTTGGCGCGCCATAGCTAAGGCCATTTTCTACTGCTTCGTGCACGGCTTGTTTAATTGCAGGGTGGTTATGGCCCATGATCATAGGCCCCCAAGAGCCAACATAATCAATGTAACGATTACCGTCGGCATCAAATGTAAACGCGCCTTCTGCTTTTGTAATAAATAGCGGCGTACCGCCTACACCGTTAAAAGCACGAACTGGCGAGTTTACGCCACCTGGAATAGAGGCTTGAGCGCGTTCAAATAAGTCTTGGCTAATTGTCATGAAAAATCCTATAAATTGTCACTTAAAGAGGGTTTAGCTGTCGCGTTTGCGGCTAAACCAAGGTACGTCCACTTCATACTTATCGACTTTATTTTCTACGCCGAGTGTTAAAGCAAACAGTGCCATACGAATTAATACGCCATTTTGTACTTGGCGGAATATTGCTAAATTGTCGTTACTGTTTAAGTCGTTATCAAGCTCGTTGGCTTCTAAGCGACTATCACGTGGTAACGGATGCATTAACACAGAGTTAGGTTTGCAATGAGCGCTGTAAATAGATTGGCTAATTCTAAAACCGCCACGGTATTTATTTGCTTCTTCTTGTGAAGGAAAGCGCTCTTCTTGAATACGTGTTTGGTAAACAATATCGGCTGCTAAATTACCTTCCATCTTGTTTACTAGCTCAATTTTGTGTCCTGCATTTTCTACGGCATCTAAAATACTCGTTGGCATTTGTAGGCCATCAGGCGCGACCATCGAAAACTTTACGTTTTTATAATGGCACAATAGCTTTGATAGAGAATGCACTGTGCGACCATATTTTAAATCACCCACAAGCGCTATATGCATGCCATCAATATTTTGATCAAAACGGTGTAATTCACGCTCAATGGTTAATAAATCAAGTAATGCTTGAGTCGGGTGCTCATTTGGACCGTCGCCGCCATTAATAACTGGCACAGTACAGCCATCAGCAAATTCACTTACTGAGCCTGCATCGGGGTGGCGCATAGCAACAGCATCGGCGTAAGCTGAAATAACGCGCGCGGTATCGTAAAGTGATTCACCTTTTGCAAGCGCTGAGCTTTGCATACCTGTAGTTTCACGTACACCCCCGCCTAGTAAGTTAAAGGCTGTACCAAAGCTAACTCGCGTGCGAGTACTTGGTTCAAAAAACAAATTTGCTAAAATAGCGCCTTTAAGCACCGTTGTTTGCTTTTGTTTTTTAGCATAAGGCTCCATTTTTTTAGCTACTGCAAAAATACGTTCAATGCAGTCTCTGTCTAGCTGATTTACAGACAGTATATGTTCGCCTTGGAAACTTAACATGGGGTAATTCCTAATCAATCAAATGGGCGCGATAATCCATAAATGGAGCACGCAATCGCGCGTGTTATAGTAAGTATTGTAAATTGCAGCGCAGTTTAACATGCACCGAAACGCTTATAAATTAGGTTTTATTACCGCAAGTGCCACTATGATGAGCAGCGCAATAACAGGGAGCTCATTAAAAATACGGTAAAAGCGGTCTGTTTTAGTGTTTCGGTCATGTTTAAAGTCACTTAATAACTTAAAACAGTAGCCGTGGTATAGGTATAAAATAATTACCAGTACAAGTTTGTAATGTAGCCACATACTGTATTTAAACCAATCACGACCATATTCAACAATGGTTAACACACCAAATACAGCCGTTAAAACAGCAAATGGGGTTACGAAATAAAGTAACCTGCGCTCCATAACTTTAAGCATAGAGTTACATGATCTTTCTTCGCTCATTGCGTGATATACAAATAATCGAGGCAAGTAAAAAATACCGGCAAACCACGCAATCATAAAAAATATGTGGAGTGTTTTATAAATCAATAATGCGCTCATAATAGTCCTTATTGCTTAAAGTAAGCTGTTACGAATGGTTAAAATATGATGAATTTGATCCCAGCGTAATAGCCCCATAATTTGTTGATTATCTAAAAGGTTATAAACGTAAAGCGCGCCACTTCTTTTATCTTTTAGTATATCGAATGCATCGGCTAGGGTGGCTTGGCTGCTGATGCCCTGCAAGCTAATGTAATTTATATTTATTGCTTCATCAGACATTAGCGTTAAATCGTATTCAGCGAGGCGATAGCCATTTTCTTCGTCAAAAACAATCAAGGGTGTTTGGCTATCCATGGCATCAAGCGTATTTTTTATTTGCTCTTTATCGTCTGAGTAAAGCAATTTAAAGTCTTCATCCATATCATCCATTATTCCCACTTTTTGTAATGCTTCGGTAGCGGGAGATACATGGTACGGCAATCCCTGAAAATCTAATTGTTGCAAAAATATGGAGCGATTTCCAAAAAATTGTAATGCAGTTACATATGCAGTGGTTATAACTATCATCGCAGGAACGATTATTTCAGGTGATGATGTAAGCTCCATTACTGTTGTTAATGCAGCAAGTGGTGCATGCAGTGTAGCCGCTAATAATCCAGCCATACCTAAAACCCCATACGTACCCGCAATATCAGTACCCGGGCTAATATATTGAGCAAAAAAGGCCATTAATGTCCCAATTAATACACCAAGCCCAATTACCGGACCAATTAAACCACCAGGAATACCCAAACCAATAGCAAACAATGTGGCAAGTAGTTTAGCTATTAAAATGGTAGTAAGCAGCTTTACGTTATCAGGCGATTCAACCGCGATAGTAATCGCACTCATACCAGAACCCATAGCATGAGGCACCGCGTAAGCTATCAAGCTGGCAATACAGCCTGCGATTAGTAAACGAGGAAACATACTTAAAGGTTTAAATGTTTTAATAATTAGCATTAAGTTTTGATTAAAGCTAAATGCTATAGCGCCCAGCGCCATACCGCATAATATTAAATAAGGGTAATGCCAACCACTTAATGGCGCTATTGTAATGAGTGCAAGTTCAGAGCCTTCACCAAAAACAAACTGCGTAGCGAGTGCACCAGTAACAGCAGCAAGCATGATTGGCACAAATATGTGTACTTTATATTCTCGAAGTACCACTTCCATTACAAAAATAACGGCTGCAAGTGGGGTATTAAACGAAGCGGCTATACCTGCTGCAACGCCGCAACCACTTAAAGTACGCATGGCGTTATGCGGTAAATGTAGTTTATCCGCTAAAATACTCGCACCTGTTGCGCCCATATGTACGGAAGGCCCTTCTCGGCCAACCGAAAAACCGCTAATGAGTGCAAGTGCGCCACCAACAAATTGATTAACCGTATTGTATAAAGGCATTTGCCCGTAATGGCGTTTAATACGATGAATAACAAAAGGAATGCCTAAACGGTAATGTTTAAAGCCAGTAAATGCAGCAAAGCACGCAATTAAAAATGCGGCTATTAATGGCATTAAAACGCGTTCAAGAGTGGGTAGGGTAGTAAAGTCGTCAGGTGTTTCCAAAAATAAGCTTTGAAAAAACAAAATAGTTAAGCGAAATAAAATAATAAAAAATGCAGCAATTAATCCGGCAACTACGCCTAATAAGCATAATTGTACAGATGTTTTAGGTTTTGCCAGTCGACGCCTGAGTTGCTCAAGCCACATGCATTATTTCCTCGCCGCATTTTTCAGCAGCATTTTAGCAAAAGAGTTTAGTTAAGTCCTTGTGATTTTGAATTTTTCGTAACTTATATTAACAATTTGCAGTAAAGATTAAGACCTATTTTTTATAACTAAAATTTTTAATGAATTTATAGTTTACAAGGGTCGCTTTTAGTTTGCTTAAGTATTATTTTAGTGAGCTAATGTTTAGCCACTTTTTTACTAATTTATAGGTATAACTTAGAGTAAAGAGTTGTTTTACTATACTTGATTAAAACACTCGGGTATTAGATAATCACGCCATTGCGATATTGAGGGTTTTAAAATGTCTGAAGAATTACCAATTAAGTTCAGCGATGCAGCTGCTGTTCGCGTTAAACAGTTAATCGACGAAGAAGAAAATCCAGATTTAAAACTGCGTGTTTATGTAACAGGTGGTGGTTGTTCTGGTTTTCAATATGGTTTTACTTTTGATGAAAAAGCGAATCCTGGCGATTTAGAAATTGTAAAAAATGGTGTAACACTCGTGATCGATCCAATGAGCATTCAATATTTGGTTGACGGTGAAGTTGATTACACTGAAGGATTAGAAGGCGCACGCTTTTTTGTATCTAATCCTAATGCAACAACAACCTGTGGTTGTGGTGCAAGCTTTAGCGTTTAACAGCCAAACGCTAAATAGAATGAAGCCGCTTTGCGGCTTTTTTAATGCCTACAAATCGGTTGGGGCGTATTCAGTTATTTGCATTATCAATACAAAAAAGCCAAGTACAAAAGTAGAAAACGCTAAAATGTATATGAAGCCTTTTTTGCCTTGCTTAATTGGTACGCCGTTGTGGCGCAAAAAAAAGTACCAACCCAAGCACAACACAATCGGTAATAAAAAAAGAAGTCTGAACATTATTCGGCCTTTTTGGTGCTAATTATTGCTTAATCATAAACATGTGACGATAAATTGGAACAAAATTGTTATAAAAATTCATTTAAATATTTTATAACTAGAAATTAATTTATTAATACTTTTTGAGTACTTAGGTCAATATTCAGCGTTTATAAATATTCACTCGTGTTCATATTTGTACCGAGTATGTAATTAGTTATTTAACCAAAGTGTTAATAGTATATAATGTATCCAAGAATGAGACGGGCAAAATTTCATTCTCAATAAAAACAAATCTTTACCACATTATTAGCGTAGTTTTTTAGCTATATTGGTGGAGTGAGTAGCAACACATGCTTTGTTAAGCAATAGCTTGCTATTGAAAATATGGTATGACTGCTTACTTGCCTACAGCTATTGATAGAGACTACTGCTTTAATAGGTACGTCAAATCATCTAGTAGGAGATGTAAAATGATGGGCAAAACAGTTTCTTCTGAAGAAAATGCAAAGCTAACAAAGTGGCTTAAAAGTAAGCGCCACGAAAAGGGTCATACAATGCGAAGCCTAGCACAAGTGCTGGGAACGCCTCATTCGTTTATCGGCAAGATTGAAAATCAAGAACGCCGTTTAGATGTGATTGAGTTTGTTCGTTATTGTACAGCTCTAGAAGTTGATCCACATGAAGCACTTAGCTTGCTAAAAGTAGATTAACTCAAACATTGCTTAGTACACTTTAAGGGGCACTTGATAGTGCTAATTAATATGTTAATGCAGGGATGCATTAAATATTTTTATGATAATTTTTCTCAAGCTCATATAATTTATGCCTAATCAGGTATAAAAATATCAGCGAAGGTATAACCATCAAGGCTGTTAAAACAAAGAACAGCGACCAATTTCCCATTAACCAATCATCAATTACTACACCACTGTAGCTCGAAAGTAATGTTCGTCCTAAATTCCCTAATGACGCCAGTAATGCATAGTGTGTTGCACTAAATGCTCTATCGCATAACATCGATATAAAGGCCACCATAGCGACCAGCGACCATGCTTGCGTAAACCCGTCAATAACAATAGCAAAGGCATACAGTCTTAAATCAGGGCCAACTAAAGCAATCCACGAAAAGGCTAAGTTTGAGGCCGCCATCGCAATGCCACTAACAAATAAACCCTTAACAATGCCATATTTTTGATTAAATAAACTGCCAACAAAGGTAAATATGATTGTAAGTACGGCAGTACCTACCTTTGAAAATGTAGCTATATCGCTATTGCTAAAACCAATTTCTTTATAAAAAACAATCGACATTCGCCCTAAAAACGCTTCGCCTATTTTAAATAAGAAAATAAACGCAAGTAATGCCAGTGCCGTTTTAACGCCATTTTTAGTAAAAAAAGCTCTAAAGGGATCAATAACGGTTACCGCGAGCCACGCAACAGTTTTTGTAAGAGGGGTTTGTTTTGTAGAGGACAGTTTTTCAAGGTACACACGTTCAAGCTCTGCATGTACCGCTTCTCTATTTGATTCAGGTTCTTTTGCAAACAATGCTCCACTCATTAGCAGCAGCATTACAGCAGCTAAAAAGTAATAAATTTGTGGCCAGTCGAGCGAGGGGATATCAGCCATATAAAATGGAATTGCACCTAAAAGCGCATAACCTGTCCACCAACCAGACGTTGCCATAGCGGCTGCCGCTGTTGCTTTGTGAGATTCGTTTGCTTTAAGTGTGTCTATTCTGAATGCATCAATAGCAATGTCTTGCGTTGCAGAAGCAATGGCGATTAACAAACAAATTGCAGCAACAATTGCTAAATTAGCTTTTAAATCAAGCCCAGCTAATAATAAGGTGCCAATAAAAATAAAGCTCTGGCAAAATAGTATCCAACTACGACGTTGGCCTAGCCATTTATATAAAATAGGGAGTTTTGTACGATCGATTAAAGGCGACCATAAAAAATTTATACTGTAAGCGCCAAATACAATGCCGAATAGGCCAATCATGCTGCGGCTTAGCCCTTCATCCTTTAGCCAAGCCGACATAACAGAGCCAATTAATACCCACGGAAAACCGCTACTCATACCAAATATAAAAATATGGATTAAGCGTTTGTCTTTAAAGTAAGAAAAATATTCGCTAATAGAGAGAGATTTGCTCATAGGGCCTTCATTGGCTTTGATGCAGAGCAGCTAAGCTGCTCTTAAATAAATTACAGTGGAACTTGTTCAAGCATTTTAATATTTAAGATGATCACCGGTTTTTTAGGAACAAAATCGTAACCAATCTTTTCATTAAACCCTGTTTCAACAGCCATGATCTTATCAAGGGTATCGTAGCCATCCATTACATTACCAAATACTGCAAAACCCCAATCTTTCCCTGGATTTAAGTGATCGTTGTTATCCATATTAAAAAAGAATTGGCGTGTTCCTGAGTGCGGTTCACGGTCTTGATACGCCATAGCAATGCTGTACATATCATTTTTTAAACCATTGCCGCTTTCATTAAAAATAGGGTCATTTTCGTGTAAGCCGTCGTAATCTTTATCGTAGCCACCACCTTGAATAACAAAGTCGCGGTCATTTTCCACATCGCGCTCAATACGATGAAAAACACTGCCTTGATAGCTCTTATCTGACACGTAAGTTAAAAAGTTATTGACCGTAATGGGGGCTTTTGAACGGTCCAGTTCAACAACAATACTGCCCATCGTTGTTACGATTTCGACGCGTGGAAAAATATTGTCTTTTTGCACAAAGCGGCCTTCTTGGGCTGCCAAGCTACTTACACTAAAAAATAGGCCTAAGCAGATTAAAAAAAGTCGTTTCATAGTTAACCTTCTAAAAATTCTATTAATTCAGGGTCAGATACAATGCGGGTAATAATTTGCTCAGTCAACTTATTGAGCTGACCTTCTATTTTTACTCGCTCGTGACTAAACGGACCTTCTAAATTAGCACTGCCTCTATACACTTTACTAAAATTACTTGAGGCGCGAATAACGCGCACGCCAAGCTTTATATGGGCTTCGCTGGTATGGCTCACTAGTTTTTCGGTTACCACCGCTTGTAGTGCATGAATATCTACTTCAAAGCGTACAGACGCTAAATTAGAAATACTGGCACCATTGCGGCTAAGGGCGCTGTCTAAAACACTTTTAACTGATTCAGTAAGGCCTTGGCTTGCAAAGGTTTTAGTTTTGTCTGATTCAATAAGTTTAAGTGTTGACGAATCGCCACGTAAATCAATTACACTGGTGCTTAAGCTACTATTTATAGTGCTTATTTGACCACTTTTATAAACAGGATTGAGTATTACTTGGCTAGGCTGATTAGCGCAGCCACCAAGTAGTAGCAATACACAACACCCAATTATAATGTTTGTTAATTTCATTTATAGCATTCCACTATTTTTAGTTGCACTTAGAACGACAAACTTTTTGTTTGAGCCTAACAACTTACAGTTTCCGAACATACGGTTTAATTTATCGTGATAATCTAAATGACGATTACCAATAATACGCAGCTCGCCGCCTTCTTTTAAAGTATCTTTTGCTTGTTTAAACATTTGCCAAGCAATGTGATCGGTAACAGCTTGAGCTTGGTGAAATGGAGGATTACAAAGCACCATATCCACACTGTCTCTTTCAAAGCCTGTTAAACAATCGTTTTCGATGAACTCACAGTTATCAAACTTATCGCCTAGGTTAATTTCTACATTTAACCGGGCTGACTCTACTGCCATGTAAGACTCATCAACAAAGGTAATTGATGCATTAGGGCAACGAGCAAGCGTCATTAATCCAACAACGCCGTTACCACAGCCTAAATCAATAATGCTTTTAGCTTTAGGTGTTTCTGGTAAGTAGTTAAAAAAGAAGCGCGCACCAATATCTAACGAATCACGCGAAAACACATTTGCATGATTTGTTATATTAAACTCAGTACCTTCAAGCTCCCATGTTATAGGGAAGTCTGCTGCTTTATATCCGCCTTTAGCTGTGCTTAATATAAGGCGAGACTTTTTAACTGCTAGGCTTGTTGTTGTTTCACCAATAAATTGCTCAAATGATTTTATTGTTGAATTATGAATTTCTTTTGTTTTACCTGCGGCAATTACTGGTGTACCAGGTGCAAGTACTTCACTAAGTTCACTTAATTGGAACTGTAAAAAACCTACATTACGAGGGATTTTAATAAGTACTAAATCTACATCCTCTGGTAATGCCGACAAACTATCTACTTGCGTAAACTCTGCTGTAGGCAGCTTGTTTTCATGTAAGTTATAAGCCGCAGCTTGGTGGCTAATATAAGAATCATTAACTGAACAAACCGTTAACTTATTAAAATAACAAGCAAGTGCACCAAAGCTATCGTTTAAAATAAGCAATGAGCGACAATCTGGGTGATGTTCGTTAACATAATTGATAAGGTACTCATCTGCCGAATCCCACGCTTGTAAGCTGCGGTTTTTTTGATCCAATGGAAAGCGTTCAAGAGTAAAGGTTTTATCGCCTAGCTGGGCTTGCGTCGTCATAATGGTTCGTTGATCAGTAATCTAATGTAGGTAAATTCTAACATGCAACGGCAAAACGCCAACCCCCAACAGTTACCAAATGGCTTTTCTTATCAAAGTAGGGCACTTAGTGCACAAAAAAGCCTCGATCTATTTTATTATTTGCAAAAAAACCTACGTTGGCAGCAACCCGATGTAACCGTTTATGGCAAAACGGGGCCTATTCCACGACTGCAATGTTTCATGAGTGATTTAAATATTGAATACGGCTATTCAAGTAGTAAGCAAATAGTAGAACCATGGGATGAATTGTTACTTAATATGCGAAAGCGTTTAGAAGCACATTTAAACCAGCCTCTAAACTCATTGCTCGTTAATTATTACCGAGATGGTAATGATACGATGGGGTGGCACAGTGATGATGAAATAGAGCTTGGTGATAAACCAACAATTGTGTGTGTCTCTCTAGGAGCTGATCGGGTTTTAAAGTTAAAGCACAAGGCGAGCAATAAAGTAACCGACTTAAAATTACAAAGTGGCAGCTGTTTAATAATGAATGGACATAGCCAACGAGATTATCAACATGCAATACCTAAGCAAACCACGCTTGCGCATCCGCGCATAAGTTTAACTTACCGATTTATAAAGCACATTAAGCAAAAGCAATTTAGTTAGCCAATCGCTGCGTTAAATTGTTATAGTAAGCCTATTAATTAGCTAATTAAAATGGTCTTTTATGTCAATGCAGCAACAGATCCAAGAAAAAATAAGCAGCGCCATTGCGTGTAAACATTTAAACGTAATCAATGAAAGTCATATGCACAGTGCCGGTACTGAGTCGCATTTTAAAGTTATAGTGGTTAGCGAAGAGTTCGCGGGTAAGCGCTTATTACAACGCCATCGTGAAATTAACGAAATTTTAAAAGATGAATTAGCAAATCATATTCATGCACTCGCTATTCATACATATACACCAGACGAATATACAGAGCAGGGCGGTGAAGCGCCTGATTCTCCTAATTGTATGGGCGGCTCAAAGCTTAACTAAAATAAATAGGGAATTTGGTCGGTGTTTAACTGATCAGATCAGTGTTTTTAGTATTAGCCTTTAAACTAGCGCTAATTTTTATTGTAAAAGATATAGGATGATCAATGGTCATTAAGCCTAAAATTCGTGGATTTATCTGCACAAACGCACACCCAGCTGGTTGTGCAGAGCATGTTCAAGAACAAATTAACTATGTAAAACAACAAGGCGCATTAAAAAGTGCACCAAAAAATGTACTAGTTATTGGCGCATCAACAGGCTACGGCTTGGCATCGCGCATTACTGCTGCGTTTGGTGGTGGTGCTAAAACATTAGGTATTTTCTTTGAAAAAGAAGGTACAGATCGTAAAACAGGTTCTGCTGGTTGGTACAATACCGCTGCTTTTCAAGAAGCTGTAGACGAAGCGGGTCTTTGGTCTAAAAATATTAATGGCGATGCGTTTTCTAACGAAATCAAGCAAAAAGCAATCGACACTATTAAAGCAGATTTGGGTAAAGTAGATTGTATTATTTACAGCCTAGCGTCTCCTCGTCGTACTGATCCAAATACAGGCGAAGTGTTCTCATCTACACTTAAGCCAATAGGTAATGCAGTAACCACTAAAAATTTAAATACATCAAAGCGTGAAATTGATGAAATTACTGTTGAAGCTGCAAATCAAGACGATATCGACAACACTATTAAAGTAATGGGTGGTGAAGATTGGGAAATGTGGATTGATGCATTAAAAGAAGCGGATGTATTAGCCGATAACTTTAAAACTACAGCGTATACTTATATTGGTAAAGAGCTAACATGGCCAATATACGGACACGCTACTATTGGTAAAGCTAAAGAAGATTTAGACCGTGCAACGGCTGCTATTAAAGAATCGACAAAAGATTTAAATGGTGAGGCGTATGTTTCATCACTTAATGCAGTAGTGACACAAGCAAGTTCTGCTATTCCTATTATGCCGTTATATATTTCTGCTTTATTTAAAGTTATGAAAGCAGATGGCACATACGAAGGCACTATTGAGCAAATTCACGCATTATTTAGTGAAAACCTATATGGTGAATCGCCTCGCTTTGACGACGGTGGGCATTTATTCCAAAACTATAAAGAGCTAGAAGACGATGTGCAAGCACGCGTTCAAGCTGTATGGGATAGTGTTGATACAAGCAGCATTGATGAGCTAACAGACTATGTTGGTTACCATAATGAGTTTTTACGCTTATTTGGTTTTGGTATAGACGGTGTTGACTACGAGCAAGACATAGGTTCAGTTAAGCCAATTGCTAATATGATTGACTAACAGAGCTTAGGGCCTGTTTATCTTTCGAGGTTAAATTTGCAGCAGTCTGTTTGGTATTTAGGCAAGGCAGAGCCTACGTAGTGTGGTTATTCCCCATAAATGGGCGATAACGTGGAATAAATGCCAAACATGCGCTGCCCAAAGGGTTCTGCCTAGGGGCTATTTACTCTTTGTTGCTCGGTTTTTACTTAGCCCACTAGGTTACAAACCTCACGCCGCGATTAAATAGCCCCTAGATTGAACAAATTTTAATCCTGAAAGGTCAACAGGTCCTAGGTATTAAAGCCGCTATAGCGGCTTTTTTATATTATGCGATTTGTTTAATTTACGATGAAATCAGGAACAATAATTGCTTAGGCTACCACTTTGGTCTAACTTGATTTTAATTAAAGTCACTTAACAAAACCAAATAAGTGTTTCTGTCGTATAATTTTTATAAATACACTCGCATAGTCATCTAAAATGATGTTAAAATCTCGACAATATGTGATGAGTTTTACTACGTTGCTTGTTTGATATTTCTAGCAAGCTGCTCTTTTGTACCTTGATATAACTTGGAATAACTCAAATGGCGACGTGGTTGATACGATTTTTCAGTTTCTTTCCTTTAATGTAATGCAAGTGCGTATGATCAATATAAAAAAAGGTCTGGATTTACCCTTAGAGGGCTCGCCACAGCAAGTTATACATGACGGTTCTGCTGTCAAACGTGTAGCTGTGCTTGGTGAAGAGTTTATCGGTATGCGTCCAACCATGCATGTTCGTGTGGATGACCAAGTCAAAAAAGGCCAGGTACTTTTTGAAGATAAAAAGAACCCAGGCGTCCTATTTACTGCTCCAGCTTCTGGCACAGTAAAAGAAATAAATCGTGGTGCTAAACGTGTGCTGCAATCTGTTGTTATTGAAGTTAACGGCAGTGAGCAAATCACCTTTGACTCTTTCAAAGCAGACGAGCTTGCGAGCTTAGAGCGTGAAAAAGCCAAAGAAGTACTTATCCAGTCTGGTCAATGGACAGCACTTCGTGTTCGCCCATTCAGCAAAGTAGCGGCTGTGGATGCAAATCCTAGTTCTATTTTTGTGACCGCAACTGACACAAACCCATTAGCTGCAGATCCTGCAGTAATAATTGCCGAAAATGCGCAAGCATTTGAAGCGGGTCTTGCTGTTATTTCGCGTTTGACCGATGGCAAAGTATTTGTGTGTAAAAAAGCAGGTAGCCAAGTTCCTAGCTCATCTATAGCTCAAGTAGAAGTACATGAGTTTGGTGGTGTGCATCCGGCTGGCCTCGTTGGCACTCATATCCATCATCTTGATGCAGTTTCTGTTAGCAAACAAGTTTGGCATATTGGTTACCAAGACGTTATTGCGTATGGTCACTTATTCCTTACTGGTGAAATTTACACAAATCGTGTTATTTCGCTTGCAGGTCCTCGCGTTAAAAACCCACGTTTAGTGAAAACACAACTAGGTGCTTCATTGGATGATTTAGTGGCTGGTGAGCTAGAAGACGGAGATAACCGTGTTATTTCTGGTTCTGTTCTATCAGGTTCTATTTCAAACGGTGTTCATGCATTCTTAGGTCGTTACCACGTTCAAGTATCTGTTTTACTTGAAGGTCGCGAAAAAGAATTGTTTGGCTGGATTGCACCAGGTAGTGATAAATTCTCTGTAACGCGTACATTCCTTTCTCACCTTGCGCCGAGTCGTTTATTTAAAATGACAACGTCAACAGGTGGTTCAAAACGTGCCATGGTACCAATTGGTAGCTACGAGCGCGTAATGCCGCTGGATATTTTGCCTACTCTATTATTACGTGACTTAATTGCGCGTGATTTAGACAGTGCAATTTCATTAGGCGCGCTTGAACTTGATGAAGAAGATTTAGCGTTATGTACCTTCGTTTGTCCTGGCAAATACGAGTATGGTTCTATCCTACGCGATTGCTTAACTACGATCGAGAAGGAAGGCTAGAGAGATGGGTTTAAAAAAATATCTAGAAGATATCGAGCCGAATTTTGAAGCCGGTGGTAAATATGAAAAATTTTATGCTCTGTATGAAGCAGCTGCAACTATTTTTTATACACCAGGCTACGTAAATAAAGGCGCGACACACGTACGCGATAACATCGACCTAAAACGCATGATGATTTTAGTGTGGATGGCGACGTTCCCAGCTATGTTTTTTGGTATGTTCAATATCGGCCATCAGGCCGCAGGTGCTTTAGCACAAGGTTTTGAACTAGCAAACACGTGGCAAGTTGGTTTGTTCCAGTTATTCGGTGGTGAATTAACCGCTGATGCAGGCTGGGGCGCTAAGATGTTCTATGGAGCATGTTTCTTCCTACCTATCTACGCGGTAACATTTGCAGTTGGTGGCTTTTGGGAAGTAATATTTGCTTCTGTGCGTAAGCATGAAATTAACGAAGGTTTCTTCGTTACTTCAGTGCTATTTGCACTTATTTTGCCAGCAACGATTCCTTTATGGCAAGTTGCGTTAGGTATTACGTTTGGTGTAGTTATCGCTAAAGAAATCTTTGGTGGTACTGGCCGTAACTTCTTAAACCCTGCTTTAGCCGGCCGTGCATTTTTGTTCTTTGCATACCCAGCTCAAATCTCAGGTGACACAGTATGGACAGCAGTAGATTCGTTCTCTGGTGCAACTATGCTAGGCCAAGCATTTGCTGGCACACTTGATTTTGCAAACATGGAATTATGGTGGAATGCGTTTTACGGTTTCATTCAAGGTTCTGTAGGTGAAACATCTACACTTGCATTATTAGTAGGTGGTTTGTTCTTAATTTACGTTCGTATCGCTTCTTGGCGCATCGTACTAGGTGTATTCCTAGGTATGGTAGCAACTGCATTTTTACTAAATGCTGTTGGCTCAGAAACTAACCCTGTATTTGCAATGCCTTGGTATTGGCATTTAGTACTTGGTGGCTTTGCGTTCGGTATGTTCTTTATGGCTACTGACCCTGTATCAGCTGCATTTACTGACAAAGGTAAATTAGCATATGGTCTATTAATTGGCTTTATGGTGGTTATGATACGTGTTGTGAATCCTGCTTTCCCAGAAGGTATGATGCTAGCAATCTTATTTGCTAACTTATTCGCTCCACTGTTCGATCACTTTGTAGTGCAGGCTAATATTAAGCGGAGGTTGGCACGTAATGTCTAGTAATAACGAATCAATCGGTAAAACGTTATCAGTTGTTGTCGCACTATGTTTAGTGTGTGCAATCATTGTATCGTTTGCTTCTGTACAGCTTCGTCCTTTACAGCAAGCTAATAAAGAAAAAGATATTCAAAGTAATATCTTGGCTGCTGCGGGTATCGATAAAGTTGAAAATGTTTTAGAAACATTTGATGCAAAAATCGAAGCGCGCGTTGTAAACATGACTACAGGTGAGTTTGTAGATACAGACCCAACAATCTTTGACTTTGAAAAAAGCAAATATGATGCAGCGCTAAGTGTTTCTCTTAAAGAGAAAGGCGTTAAAGATATTGCTGGTATTCAACGTGTGACTAAAGAGTCGCCGGTGTATATCTCTAAAAAAGAAGATGGTTCAGTTGATGCAATTATTCTTCCTATCCAAGGCTACGGTTTATGGGGCTTAATGTACGGTTTTATCTCGCTTGAAAGCGATGCTGAAACTGTTAAGAGCATTATCTTTTACAAGCATAATGAAACCCCTGGTCTAGGTGGCGAAATTCAGAATCCACAGTGGACGGCTACATGGGAAGGTAAAGAACTTCCAATTCAAATTGTTAAAGGTACTGCGGGCAATGATGAGCATAAGATCGATGGTCTTTCAGGTGCTACATTAACGTCTAACGGTGTTGATCATGCAGTTGATTTTTGGACTGGCGAAAATGGCTTTGGCCCTTTCCTTGCGAAAGTACGTAAAGGAGCATTGAAATAATGGCTGATACTAAAGAAATGAAGGCGGTCCTATTTGGTCCGGTTTTAGCTAACAACCCAATCGCACTACAAGTACTTGGTATTTGTTCTGCGCTAGCGGTAACGTCTAGCTTAAAAAATGCGTTAATCATGTCAATCGCATTGACATTAGTAACTGCATTTTCGAGCTTCTTTATCTCGCTTATTCGTAACCAGATCCCATCATCTGTTCGTATCATCGTACAAATGACAATTATTGCATCGTTGGTAATCGTTGTTGACCAAGTATTACAGGCATTCTCTTACGCTACGGCAAAAGAGCTTTCTGTATTCGTTGGTCTAATTATTACTAACTGTATTGTAATGGGTCGTGCTGAAGCATATGCGATGAAGTCGCCACCAATTATGTCTTTCCTTGACGGTATTGGTAATGGCTTAGGTTACTCTGTAGTACTACTTACTGTTGGTTTCATTCGTGAGCTATTCGGTAAGGGTTCACTATTCGGTGTTGATATTATCCCATTAGTACAAGATGGCGGTTGGTATCAGCCTATGGGTCTATTGATCTTACCACCGAGTGCATTCTTCATCATTGGTTTATTCATATGGGTACTTCGTACTTATAAGAAAGACCAAGTAGAAGCTAAAGCGTAAGGGGCAGATAGTGGAACATTATATTAGTTTATTTGTAAAAGCCGTTTTTATTGAGAACTTAGCGTTGTCATTCTTCTTAGGCATGTGTACTTTTTTAGCAGTATCTAAAAAAGTAACTACATCAATTGGCCTAGGTATAGCGGTTATAGTTGTATTGGGTATTTCTGTACCTGTTAACAACTTGGTTTACCATGCGGTACTTGCACCCGGTTCACTTACTTGGTTAGGTTACCCGGATGCAGATCTTAGCTTTTTACGTTTCTTAACTTTCATTGGTGTTATTGCAGCACTAGTGCAAATACTTGAAATGGCATTAGATAAGTTTTTCCCTGCACTATACAACGCGTTAGGTATCTTCTTACCACTTATCACAGTTAACTGTGCAATATTTGGTGCGGTATCATTCATGGTTGAGCGTAACTATAACTTCGGCGAGTCTGTTGTTTATGGTATTGGCGCTGGTGTTGGTTGGGCACTTGCAATTACATTACTTGCAGGTATCCGTGAGAAACTGAAATATTCAGACGTGCCAGACGGCTTACGTGGTTTAGGTATTACCTTCATCACTGTTGGTTTAATGGGACTTGGCTTTATGTCATTCTCTGGTATTTCACTGTAAAGGGTAGCGAGGATAAATCATGGATTATCAGATTTTCTTAGGCGTTGGTGTTTTCATCGCTATCGTTGTACTACTAGTTTTAGTGATCATTGGTGCTAAATCTCAGTTAGTTGCAAGCGGTGACATCATCATCGGTATTAATGGCGATAAAGACAAAGCCATTACTACATCAGCAGGTAATAAGCTTTTAAGTGCATTATCTGAGTCAGGTATTTTCGTATCATCTGCTTGTGGTGGCGGTGGCTCTTGTGGTCAGTGTCGTGTTCACATTAAAGAAGGTGGCGGCGATATCTTGCCAACTGAACTTGATCACATATCTAAAGGTGAAGCCCGTGAAGGCTGTCGTTTAGCGTGTCAGGTAAATGTTAAAAACGACATGGAAATTGAACTTGAAGAGTCAATTTTCGGTGTTAAAAAATGGGATTGTGAAGTTATCTCTAACGATAACAAAGCAACGTTCATTAAAGAACTTAAACTGCAAATCCCTGGTGATGAGTCAGTGCCTTTCCGTGCGGGTGGTTACATCCAAATTGAAGCGCCACCTCACCATGTTAAATATGCAGATTTTGATGTTCCTGAAGAATATCGTGGCGACTGGAACCATTTTGGTTTCTTCGATCTGGAGTCAAAAGTAGACGAAGAAACTATTCGTGCATACTCAATGGCTAACTACCCAGAAGAAGAAGGCATCATTATGCTTAACGTGCGTATTGCTGCTCCGCCTCCGAGAAACCTAAGCTTGCCATGTGGTAAAATGTCTTCGTACATTTGGTCACTTACAAAAGGCGACAAGGTAACTATTTCAGGTCCATTTGGTGAGTTCTTTGCTAAAGACACAGATGCAGAAATGATCTTTGTTGGTGGTGGTGCTGGTATGGCGCCAATGCGTTCACATATCTTTGACCAACTTAAACGTTTAAACTCTAAACGTAAGATGAGCTTTTGGTATGGTGCACGTTCTGAACGTGAAATGTTCTACGTAGAAGATTTTGACGGCCTAGCGGCTGAAAATCCTAACTTCGTATGGCATACAGCGCTTTCAGATCCACAACCTGAAGATAACTGGGAAGGCTATACTGGCTTTATCCATAACGTGTTATTTGAGAACTATCTTAAAGATCACGAAGCGCCGGAAGATTGTGAGTACTACATGTGTGGTCCTCCAATGATGAACGCGGCAGTTATTACTATGCTTAAAGATTTAGGTGTTGAAGACGAAAATATCTTATTAGATGATTTTGGTGGCTAACACTAATACCAAAACAGTTTAGTTTTGGTTAAAATACCAGCCTCGTAGCACTTGTGTTACGAGGCTTTTTTTATTCTTTAATTTTATCAATCTATTAAGTAGAGCTGTTATGAATCGAGTAAGTACTTCACAAGGCATAATGGCCTTTTTACTAATCACACTGACCTTATTACTGTCTGGGTGTAGTGAAAAACCAGAGTCGAGGGAAACCTTTTTAGAAGGTAAGACTATGGGAACCACTTATCATATTAAATATTATGATGAGCAAACCCAGCTACCGGCCTCACAATTACAGCTGCAAATAGACGCTGTTTTAAAAGATGTAAATCAGTCTATGTCTACTTATATAGAAGACTCTGAAATAAATACATTTAACAGATTACCTGCAAATCAAGTGATGCCAATTAGCGAAGATTTTAGAGCTGTTATCAGCGAGTCTATTCGCTTAGGTGAATCAACTAAAACACTTGATGTAACCATGGGACCTCTCATTGACTTATGGGGCTTTGGTCCTGATAAAAAACCAACCAATCGCCCAACAGATGAAGAGCTTGCAACTATGGTCGAAAAAATAGGTATTGATAAGCTTATTTTAAATGAACAGGGTTTAGCTAAAACAGTTAATGGGTTAGAGCTTTCGTTTTCAGCAACGGCTAAAGGCTACGGTATCGACAAAGTAGCGCAGCTATTAGAAAGCCACAGTATTGCTAACTACATGGTTGAGATTGGTGGTGAGCTACGTATAGCAGGTGAAAAGCCAAACAACCAGGATTGGAAAATTGCGATAGAACAACCAGATGCACAACCTGGAGAGCGTAAAGTACACCGTGTTTTATCACCAGGTACAAGTGGGATCGCAACATCAGGTGATTACCGTATTTTTTATAAAATGGATGGCGAGATCTATACTCATTTAATTGACCCTGTAACCGGCATGCCTATTAAGCACGACTTAGTGTCGGTAACTGTGCTTCATCCAAGCGCTATGACAGCAGATGGTTTAGCGACTGCTCTTACTGTGATGGGTATGGAGAAAGCGCAGGCATATGCTCAGCAGCACGATTTGCCAGTGTATTTAATAGGTAAATCAGAAGAGGGTTTAGTTACTTATTCAAGTCCTGCATTTAAACCTTATTTATAGTATGGTGCGGTCTTGTTTATTTCCACGTTATTTGGGTATATAATAGCAGTTGCTCAAAAATGTTTGAGTTTAATTAATTGCTGATCAATAGGGGCTAAGCAATGTCACTTTTTCTTCTTACTTTTGGCTTACTAATTTTAATAGTGTCGGCTATGGCCGTTGGTATGATCGTGCAAAAAAAATCTATGGCAAGTAGCTGTGGTGGTTTAGGTTCGGTTGGTATTGATAAAGCCTGTGATTGCGATGATCCATGTGATAAACGCAAAAACCGTTTAGCTAAAGAGCAAGCCTGGAAAGAAAATCAAATTATTTAAGTTCTCTTAAATATTAAAAAGCGCTTTATAGCGCTTTTTTTGTGTCTGTAAAACCTCTTATCTTTTTTATTTCATAAGTAATCCAATCTTAATGTATTAGACAAACGTCTATAGTTTAGTTTTTTTCACCTATTAGGTTTATTTTTCTCGTTTGTCAAATTGGAGCTAACACTCTAAAGTTTAATCATAGACACAGAGCAAGGCTCTAGTCATAAGCTTGAGGCAAAGTTGGTCTCGCTTAAAAGAATCTTTATATTGTGTGTGAAGATGTTGTCAGTGTGAAAGGCAACTCAAATTCGGTGGTGACTACATTTGAGTTGTTTTTATTTCCCTACAATGTCACGCAGTGTAAACCAAAAATCTTTATATTGTGTGTGAAGATGTTGTCAGTGTGAAAGGCAACTCAAATTCGGTGGTGACTGCATTTGAGTTGTTTTTATTTCCCTACAATGCCACGTAATGTAAACCAAGAATCTTTATATTGTGTGTGAAGATGTTGTCAGTGTGAAAGGCAACTCAAATTCGGTGGTGACTGCATTTGAGTTGTTTTTATTTCCCTACAATGCCACGTAATGTAAACCAAGAATCTTTATATTGTGTGTGAAGATGTTGTCAGTGTGAAAGGCAACTCAAATTCGGTGGTGACTGCATTTGAGTTGTTTTTATTTCCCTACAATGCCACGTAATGTAAACCAAGAATCTTTATATTGTGTGTGAAGATGTTGTCAGTGTGAAAGGCAACTCAAATTCGGTGGTGACTGCATTTGAGTTGTTTTTATTTCCTTACAATGCCACGCAGTGTAAACAAAAAATCTTTATATTGTGTGTGAAGATGTTGTCAGTGTGAAAGGCAACTCAAATCCGGTGGTGACTGTATTTGAGTTGTTTTTATTTCCCTACAATGCCACGCAGTGTAAACAAAAAATCTTTATATTGTGTGTGAAGATGTTGTCAGTGTGAAAAGCGGCTCAATTTCGGTGGTGACTGAATTTGGGCTGTTTTTATTTGTGCGACACAATTATTATTCCTTCCAAAAAACCTATAATTTTATTAAATATACCTCTTTAAATTGTTTTCAATTTAAATTAACCCTATGTTTTTTAAGTTGTTATTTTTTATTAACAAAATAGCTTCTAAAGCTTAACTCAAATTTATTGTTTTTTAGTTGAACAGAAAATTCTCTTTGTTATACTCACGTTCGAACTTTCAGTAAGTTTTGAAAGTTTGATTGATACGGATCAATTTTCACAAGGTGAATTTGTGCTAACCGGATTTGATCCGTATTCAGCACCTGATTTTTGGGCTTACAGCAGCAATGTTTTTCAAATTTTTCCATTGCTTTGTATTACTTTAATTTTGTTATAGTCATTTAAGTAGGTTAATGTCTTTGAACACACTTTCTTTACATCATACCAATACTGATCTCGCCCCAAGCGAGCCAGTTACGTGTGAACGCTTGAATAAAGCGGGTAAGGGCGTGTGTGTAGCTATAACTTTATTAGTGTTTAATACGGTCATGTTGTTAAGCGGTGCACTAGAGGATGCCTTCAAGCTTGAGGCGCTATTAAGTGATGGGTTTATTGTAGAGCCACTGTTACTTACTATTGCCGGATTTTTAGCTCATCCAATCATTTCAAGTCAGTTACTTATTGGCCTTTGTTGGTTATTGTTCCATATTTTTCCAGCGCGTCGTGCTGGAATTATCCTCCGTAAAGCAGCCTTTGCTTTTAGCGAGGCTAAAGTTCTTCAGCCAGTGCATGTTGCACATGGTTGTCGTGCTCCACCTAGCTTTACAGGTTGTCTGTAAGGCTGCATCTTGTTGCTGGTTTTAATTATTTGTTCTTGCTGTAAATAATTAAGGTTAGCTAAAACAAAGTAGCTCTGTGTTTTTTAAGCACACTTCAGCCAACCACCACTCACCCAAGTTAACTTTTATTACGTTATATAAATGCGTTTAGAAAGCTGGGTTTGTTGCTAGGTCATTAATGGCATGAGCTTTAGGTTTTGAATAGCCCCCTTATTTTTATAATTTAATTCTAGTTAACTTGGGTTTTTATTGAAAAATCGTTGCTTTGGTTTTTATGCAAAGCAGCAAACTGAAACTCTAGGTTTGTAGGATACTCCCTTGTTAATTCGTAACCTTTGTAATATTGCTTTAGCTAGTACCGTGCTGGCGTTGTCAGGCTGTAAAGGCGGGATACTCGATCCAAAAGGGCAGATAGGCATAGATGAGAAAAATTTAATTATCATCGCAACCGTGCTTATGTTGCTTGTAGTCGTTCCCGTTATTGTGATGACTTTGTATTTCGCATGGAAATATAGAGACACGCAAACTCATGAAATTTACGCTCCAAAATGGGCTCATTCAAATAAAATTGAAGCCGCAGTTTGGGCTGTTCCTATTGTTATTGTGATTATTTTAGGTGTTATTACCTGGGTGTCTACCCAAGAGCTAGACCCTTACAAACCCATTGAAGGTAAAGGTAAGCATCTTACTGTTGAAGTGGTGTCATTAAATTGGAAGTGGTTATTTATTTACCCTGAGCAAGGTATTGCCACGGTTAATGAATTAGTGTTTCCGGCAAATGTACCTGTTGAATATAAAATCACGTCAGAGAGCACAATGAATTCATTTTTTATTCCGCAATTGGGTAGTCAAATATACTCAATGGCTGGGATGGAAACCAAGCTTCACTTAATTGCAAATGAGCCAGGTACGTTTAAAGGTTTCTCAGCAAATTACAGTGGTGCAGGTTTTACTGGTATGAAGTTTAATGCCATTGCTACCCCTACTCAAGCTGGTTTTGATAAGTGGGTGAGTGATGTAAAAGCGAATTCAAGCGCTAATAATCTGACTCATGCAAATTATGTTGAGCTTGCAAAAGCGAGCGAAAATAATCCTGTTGCTTATTACGGTAAAGTTGAAGACAGCTTATTTCATACCATTATCATGAAATATATGCAGGCGCATGGCGATATGAATAAAAAGCACAATGCGATGAGCGAACATGGCGAGATGGGTATGCAACATCACGCAATGGACAAACATTCAGCGAAACCATCACACAGCCAGGACGAGGAATAATAATGTCGTTTTTAGGTAAACTTTCACTCGATGCAATACCGTTTCACGAGCCGATTCTTGTGTTTACGATGGCAGCTATTTTAATAGCTGCAATTGTTATTACTGCGCTAATTACAAAGCATAAAAAATGGGGCGTGCTTTGGCGCGACTGGATCACATCTGTGGATCATAAGCGCTTAGGCGTAATGTATATTATTTTAGCTTTAGTAATGCTGTTTCGTGGGTTTTCTGATGCAATAATGATGCGTACTCAGTTAGCACTTGCTACTAGTGGCGCGCCCGGTTATTTACCACCAGAGCACTACGACCAAATATTTACAGCTCACGGCGTAATTATGATCATATTTATGGCGATGCCATTTATGATTGGTTTAATGAACATTGTACTACCACTGCAAATTGGTGCTCGCGATGTTGCCTTTCCATTTTTAAACAATTTAAGTTTTTGGTTAACTACCGGTGGTGCTATTTTAATTAATATGTCGCTGGTTTTTGGTGAGTTTGCTAAAACAGGTTGGGTGGCGTATCCGCCACTTTCGGAGCTGACCTTTAGCCCTGGGGTGGGGGTCGACTATTATATTTGGGCTTTGCAAATATCCGGTCTTGGAACACTCTTAACTGCAGTAAACTTTTTAGCGACCGTTATCAAAATGCGTGCACCAGGCATGACCTTAATGAAAATGCCAATTTTCACATGGACATGTACGTGGGCAAACATCTTAATTGCAGCATCATTCCCAATTTTAACCGCAATGCTTACTATGTTAACGCTTGACCGTTATCTCGATTTCCATTTCTTTACCAATGAATTGGGCGGTAACGCCATGATGTACATCAACCTGTTTTGGGCATGGGGTCATCCTGAGGTATATATTTTAGTATTACCGGCGTTTGGTGTTTTTTCTGAGATTATTTCGACATTTGCAGGTAAGCGTTTATTTGGTTATAAATCGATGGTTTACGCCAGCGGTGCAATCTCTATTTTAGGGTTTATTGTTTGGTTACATCACTTCTTCACAATGGGCTCAAGTGCTAACGTTAACGCGTTCTTTGGGGTAATGACCATGGTTATTGCCGTACCAACAGGCGTTAAGTTGTTTAACTGGCTATTTACTATTTACCGAGGTCGTTTACGTATAACCGTTCCGGTACTTTGGACACTTGGTTTTATGGTTACCTTTACCGTAGGCGGCATGACTGGCGTATTACTTGCTATTCCTGGTGCCGATTACGTACTGCATAATAGCTTATTCTTAATTGCACATTTTCATAATACAATTATCGGTGGTGCTGTATTTGGCTACCTAGCAGGTTTTGTATTTTGGTTCCCTAAAGCGATGGGCTTCAAGCTTAACGAAAAATGGGGCAAGGCATCATTTTGGTGTTGGATTATCGGTTTCTTCGTTGCATTTATGCCGTTGTATGTACTTGGTTTCTTAGGTATGACACGTCGTTTAAACCACACTAATAATCCTGATTGGAACATTTGGCTATACATTGCTGCAGGCGGTGCTGTCATTATTATGTTTGGTATTATTAGCCAAGCAGTTCAATTATATGTGAGCTTTAGAGACCGTGAAGCGCTTGACGATACAACAGGCGATCCGTGGAACGGACACACACTTGAGTGGGCAACAAGCTCACCTCCACAAGTGTATAACTTTGCTACCATTCCGCACATTGATGATATTGATGCATGGACCGACATGAAAGAAAAAGGTCAAGCTTACCAAGATAAGGCAAGCTACAGCCCTATTCATATGCCTAAAAATACATCAGCAGGCGTGCTAATGGCAGCAAGTTTAACCGCATTTTGTTTTGCGATGATCTGGCATATTTGGTGGTTAGCAGCTGTTGGTTTTATTGGCGCAATTGCTTTATTTATCAAACGTTGTTACGCCAGCGATGTTGATTACTATATACAACCTGATGAAATTGCACGAATTGAAGCAGCATACAATTCAAGTGGGAATAAGGAGCTAAAAGCGTGAGTACACTTTCTGCAAATTTAGAATCTGCAAATTTAGAGTCTGTATCTCACGATGATCATGCGCACGAGCATGATCATCACGATACATCGGGCGATACCGTATTCGGTTTTTGGTTATACCTAATGACCGATTGCTTATTATTTGCCTCATTTTTTGCAACCTACGCCGTGTTATTTATGAACACAGCCGGTGGTGTATCGGGTAAAGATATTTTTGAACTCGACTTTGTAGCAGTAGAAACAGCTGCACTACTTATTAGTAGTATTACCTTTGGTTTTGCCATGATTGCCGCTCAAGGGCAAAAAAAGGCGCTCACACTTACTTGGTTATTTATTACGTTTTGTTTAGGTGCTGTGTTTATTGGTATGGAAATATACGAATTTCATCACCTAATAGTGAACGGGCATGGTCCGCAACATAGTGCTTTTTTAACATCGTTTTTCTCATTAGTTGGCTTACATGGTTTACATGTAACAGCCGGTTTAATTTGGATGACCATAATGATGATAGAAGTTGCTAAACGCGGTCTAGGTAAAGCAACCGTAACGCGTTTAAGCTGCTTAAGCCTATTTTGGCACTTCTTAGACATTGTTTGGATTTGTGTATTTACCGTTGTTTATTTAATGGGAGCAATGTAATGAGCCACAGCGAAACACATGCTGAGCACCATGATGAATCTCATGGCAGTGTTAAAACTTACTTAATTGGCTTTGTGTTATCAGTAATTTTGACAGCCATTCCATTTTGGATGGTAATGGAAGGCGACTTCACAAAGGCAACAACGCTTTGGAGCATTGTTACTTTAG
Source organism: Pseudoalteromonas sp. SWYJZ19 (assembly GCF_015864375.1). Taxonomy (NCBI): domain Bacteria; kingdom Pseudomonadati; phylum Pseudomonadota; class Gammaproteobacteria; order Alteromonadales; family Pseudoalteromonadaceae; genus Pseudoalteromonas; species Pseudoalteromonas sp. SWYJZ19. Next base: position 15,532 of record NZ_JADYXI010000013.1, on the reverse strand, counting down.
CAATCGTACAAATTTGGGTGCATTTAAAGTACTTTTTACACCTTAATTTTACGACCGAAGATGGCCGTGCAAGTACTTTCTCATTCCTATTCAGTGCTCTGATCATCGTAATGGTGGTTGGGTTATCTGTTTGGATCATTTATGAATCTAACGCAATGATGATGTACTAGGAGTTGAAGATGTTTCGTCGTTATTTATCAGTGACAAAGCCGGGTATTATTATGGGCAATTTGATCAGCGTAGCGGGCGGGTTTTTACTTGCCTCGCGCGGTGATATAAACCCATGGTTAATGATTGCTACATTAATTGGTTTGTCGCTAGTGGTTGCATCAGGTTGTGCTATCAATAATGTTATAGATAGAGACATAGATGTAGCCATGGCGCGTACTCGTACGCGAGTAACAGTAACAGGCGAAATGTCGGCCTTTGCTGCACTTAGTCACGGTATTTTATTGGGTGTTGTGGGCTTTGGTTTACTTATCGCCTATACCACTCAAGCCGCGGTATTTTTTGCAGCCTTTGGCTACGTAATTTATGTAGGGGTTTATAGCCTCTACATGAAGCGTAACTCAGTATATGGCACTTTTGTAGGTAGCCTTTCGGGCGCAGTACCACCAGTAGTCGGTTACTGCGCCGTAACAGGCCAGTTCGATATGGGCGCGTTAATACTGCTGGTTATGTTTAGCTTGTGGCAAATGCCGCACTCTTATGCCATCGCTATTTTTCGCTTTAAAGATTACCAAGCTGCAGGTATTCCAGTATTACCTGTAGCGCAAGGTATCGACAAAGCAAAACGCCACATTGTGCTTTATATTGCTGTATACGCGTTAGTTGTGATGTTACTGCCAATTACTGGCTACACAGGTGCTGCTTTTATGGCTGTTGCTTGTATTACCAGCTTTTGGTGGTTGCTAATGGCACTAAGAGGGTATCGTCGAAATATTGATGTAACCAGTTGGGCACGTAAAGTGTTCGCGTTTTCTATCATTAATATTACAGCGTTAAGTATTGCTATGGCTGTTGACTATCATAGCGTTGCTCCACAGCTATTAACACTTACCTAATTTAAAAACTTTAACATTCCAAAGTTAATCCAAAGGCTCGAAAGAGCCTTTTTTTATGCCTGAATATTGAAATTATTTAGCATTCGTATACTCGCTATTTTACTTTTTAAAATCATCAGCATTGTAATAAAGTGGTTTAAGGGTGCCGCAATTAATAAATTTATAAGTAAGCTCATTTTCAGCTGGGACACGTTTTGAGGTACGAAGCTTTTGCATACATGCATTAACTAAATCGACAAAAATAAGATGGTTATAGCTCGGCGCTTTTTGAATTTTATGAATATAAATACGCTCAGTACCGCTTAGTGTAATCATGTCGTAGTCTTGCCATTGCGATGATTCACTTAAATCTTTTAGTTCTCTGGCATACAGCTGCTTACTCAAGACCAACTCTTTTTTTGAATAAATTAAACTACCACCTTGTTGATAATCACCCTCGTAAATATCGGCAATAATCGTAATTTCTTCACCACGCATTAAATGCTGAATATTAAACGCTTGTGGCTTTACGGTGATTAACTCGGCATTTCTAACAAAGCCTAAAAATGGAACATCGGGGTTTCCTATTTTATAAACAACTTGCACATCATTGGGTAAATTATAGGTGGGTAAATTCATTGCAATAATAGACGAGCCTTGATTAACCAAAGCCATAGGGTGCTCAGCATTGTAAGCGGGGTCTACCGGTGGAAGTTCTGCTTTTTCTTCTTCAGCTGCGGCAAAGCCACTTAAAGTAATTAGTAATAAAGTAAGTAGTAAGCGCATTATAATCTCAATTAATTTATGAGCTTAAATTGTAGTATAAAGTTTATATTACTTATATTTTTAAACTAAATTTAGACCTATATTATTGTTCAGATATGGAGTGCAACAATGTTCGTGCCTTTAAATGTAGGTTTGCGTCCTCTGGGTTTGACGTATTAGTCAGCCAAATTACATTACCTTCTTTATTTACAAACAATGTAGTAGGTGTGCCTCGTATACCTAATTGCTGTGCTGTTGCATCGGCTTTTACGGCTGTTTTAAAAGTATAACCTCTATCGCTAAGCGCTTTAGCGGGAGTAGCATCGTCATCCTCTTTAAAGCTCACGGCAATAACTTTTAATCCCATATCATCAATTTTTTGAAGTGCTGGTTGCAGCTTTTTACAGTACGGACACCACGTTGCCCAAAAGTGTAAAACGTAAGGTTGACCTAATAAATCTTGAGTATTGAGCGGCGACCCATCAGCCATTTGTAAATTTAATGTAGGTAGCTTAGGGTATGTTTCTTGCGTACTTTCTTCTTGCGAATAGCTTGTAAAGCTTATAAAAATTAGTGCGATGGCAATAAATAGTTGTTTCATAATATGTTCGTTCTTATTTTACATATTAAATAAGAACGAGAATTTAACAATTTTATTTCAAACTAAAAGCGAGCGGCTTGCTCAACAACAATAGCATGGCGTTTAGCGAGGCGAAGATGGTCTTTATCGTAGCCACCACCTATTACTGTAGCAACGGGTGTATTGTGTTCAAGGCAGCGTTTTAGCACTAAATGGTCGCGCTTAACTATGCCATCCCAGCTTATATCTAATTTACCCAAGCCATCGCCTTGCCAAATATCAACGCCAGCATCGTAAAGTACCAAGCTTGGGTTTAGCTCTTTAAGTAAATAACTCAAGGTGTCGTCAACTACGGCAAGGTATTCGTCGTCTTTCATATTATCGGCTAAGCCAATATCTAAATCGCTAGCGGATTTTCTGAAAGGGAAGTTTTTTTCACAATGGATAGAGCAAGTATAAGCGTATGCTTGATGCTGTAACATTGCGGCTGTGCCATCACCTTGGTGCACGTCTAAATCAAAAATAAGTACGTTAGTTACTTCACCCGATTCAATTAAAGTTTGCGTGGTAAAGGCTAAATCGTTAACCATGCAGTAGCCTGAGCCAAAATCGGTATGCGCATGGTGTGTACCACCGGCTAAGTGGCAGGCTATACCATGTTTAAGTGCTAAACGAGCTGTTTGCAAAGTACCTTGAGGTGCTGTAAAGGTACGTGTCATAAGCTCTTTTGACCAAGGTAGGCCAATGCGACGCATTGCTTTTTCATCTAAGCGGTTATTCCACAAATCATGTATGTAATTTTCGCAGTGTATTAGCTCCAGTGGCTCTGGCGTGCCTAATATTGGCTCAACCAGGTTATCGCCAATCAAACCAAGCTTTGCTACATGCTGATATAAATGTGCAAACTTACTCATTGCAAAACGATGCTTTGGATCGAAATTAAACGAGTAGTTAGGGTGATACACCAAAGGTAAATGTGGATTTAAAGTCATGTTTGCACAAGTTAAAAAGTTTGCACTATGGTAATCAACTAATCCAAATGAGTCTATTCTTGTGTGTCGTGAATCAACATAGCGAGTTCGCGATGTAATAGTTCGTCATCAGCTAAGTTTAGCTCTATTAAACGCTTTAAATAAGTAATGCTGTCTATATCAATATGGTGGCATTTTAAACCAATATGATCCGCTTCTATATGGCACACCACAACCTCCATTTTTATTTCTATTTCGCTTTGAGGCAGCGAAAAACGCAGAACAGCTTGGCTATTTTGGTTGCCAATAAAAGCATCACATTTAGTGATTAATGCGCCATGTAAAGATACATCAAGTAATTTACATGGGTACTGGTGATCATTAAAAATTACTTGTGCATCGGTTGAAAATAAAACACGAGAAAACTGACGACGATTTTGCATAACCTAATTTAGCCTTACTGTTTTTATAATAAATTAAGCATAGCGGGTAATTCTCTACATGCTAGCAGGATATGCTCCTGTAATGCTGGTGGCATAAAAAAGCCCCGCATAAATGCAGGGCTTAGTTTTACTGTAATAAATTAGCTACAGTAAATATTAACCAATTTTTTTGTACTTAATACGCTTAGGTTCAGTTGCTGCTGCACCTAGTGTCTTTTTAAGCCACTCTTCGTATTCAGTATAGTTACCATCAAAGAAGTTAATTTGACCTTCGTCGCGGTAATCTAAAATGTGCGTAGCAATACGGTCAAGGAACCAACGGTCATGCGAGATACACATTACACAACCAGGGAACTCTAAAATAGCGTTCTCTAGTGCGCGTAGTGTTTCAACGTCCAAGTCATTGGTTGGCTCATCGAGTAGTAACACATTGCCGCCAGCTTTTAATAACTTAGCAAGGTGTAAACGGTTACGTTCACCACCTGATAGGTCTTTAACAAACTTTTGCTGATCGTTACCTTTAAAGTTAAAGCGACTTACATACGCACGGCTTTGGAACTCAAAGTTACCAATTTTTAGTACGTCTTGGCCGTCTGATATTTCTTGGAAAACAGTTTTGCTTTCGTCCATACCGTCGCGGAACTGATCAACAGTAGCAAGGTGTACGCTTTCGCCAACGGTAATGCTACCGCTGTCTTGCTTTTGCTCACCACTGATCATTTTAAACAGCGTTGATTTACCCGCGCCATTAGCACCAATAATGCCTACAATGGCACCTTTTGGCATGCTAAAGCTTAAATCGTCAATTAAAACGCGATCGCCAAAACTCTTACGAAGATTCGTTACTTCAAGCACTTGGTCGCCTAAACGCGGGCCAGGTGGAATAAACATCTCGTTAGTTTCGTTACGTTTTTGGTAATCAGACTGCTGCATTTCAGTAAACTGAGCCATACGTGCTTTTGACTTAGCTTGGCGACCTTTAGGATTTGAACGAACCCATTCAAGTTCTTGCGCAATTGATTTTTGACGTGCTTTTTCAGATTTTTGTTCTTGCTGTAAGCGCGCATCTTTTTGTTCAAGCCAAGAAGAGTAGTTACCTTCCCATGGAATACCTTCACCACGGTCAAGCTCTAATATCCAACCAGCTACATTATCAAGGAAGTAACGGTCATGCGTAACCGCCACAACAGTGCCTTCGTAATCGTGTAAAAAGCGCTCTAACCATGCAACCGACTCAGCATCCAAGTGGTTAGTAGGTTCATCGAGAATAAGCATGTCTGGTTTTTCAAGCAGTAATCGACATATAGCAACACGACGACGCTCACCACCTGAAAGGTGCTCAATTTTAGCATCCCATTCTGGCAGACGAAGTGCATCAGCAGCACGCTCTAAAACGTTATCAATGTTGTGACCATCGTGCGCCTGAATAACAGCTTCAAGCTCGCCTTGCTCTTTTGCAAGTGCGTCAAAGTCAGCGTCTTCCATGGCGTATTCGTTATACACTTCGTCAAGACGTTTAAGTGCGTGTTTAACTTCGCCAACAGCTTCTTCAACAATTTCACGAACTGTTTTGCTTTCGTCTAAAACAGGCTCTTGCGGTAAATAACCAATTTTTGTACCAGGCTGAGGATGTGCATCACCTTCAAAATCTTGGTCAACACCGGCCATAATACGTAGTAACGTAGATTTACCAGAACCGTTTAAACCAAGCACACCAATTTTAGCGCCAGGAAAAAAATGTAACGAAATATCTTTTAAGATAGTGCGCTTAGGTGGCACAACCTTAGATACTCGACTCATCGAGAATATAAATTTATCAGGTAAAACCATGGAGGAAAGCCTTCAAATAATAATAAAAATTTCAATGTTGTATTGTAGTGGCTGACAGGTGAAACAGTCAACGAATGGCGGGTTTTAAAGCACTAAAGCATGCTTGTAAGTAAAGTATAAAATCATGAATAAATTTCATTTGGACATCTATACATCTAGAGGTTGATATTTTTTACTTTCAGTTCATAATTAACTTTCGGTTTTTATGAGCAGGAGTAAAAATATGCCAATTACAGTAAAAGACGAGTTGCCGGCAATTGCGCGTTTACGTCAAGAAAACGTATTTGTAATGCCTAAAACACGTGCAAAAACGCAAGAAATACGCCCAATGCGTTTGGCTATTTTAAACTTAATGCCTAATAAAGTAGAAACCGAAGTTCAGTTTATCCGCTTGCTTGCCAACTCGCCTTTGCAAGTAAACGTAGAGCTGCTGCGCCTCGACACTCACCGCAGTAGTAGCAACTCAGAAGAGCACCTTGATACCTTTTATCGTTATTTTTCTGAGGTTAAAGACAACAATTACGACGCATTAATAGTAACTGGCGCGCCACTTGCGCATTTAGAATACGACGATGTAGCGTATTGGGATGAGCTAAAGGTCATTATTGATTGGGCTGAGCAACACGTTACCTCTACGTTATTTTCGTGCTGGGCAGCACATGCAGCGCTATACCATCGTTACAATTTAAAGCGCGATTTAAAAGACGACAAACTGTGTGGCGTATTTACTCACCAATGTTACTTTGATCACGGCGCACTGACTCGCGGATTCGACGACACCTTTTTAGTACCGCACTCACGCTACGGCCACATTGATATAAATAAAATAAATGCTTGTGATGAGCTAGTTGTACTAGCTGGTTCTGAGCGAGTAGGGGCTTACTTACTTAAAAATAAATCAGGTAGCCAAGTGTTTATAACCGGCCATCCTGAGTACGACGCCGACTCGCTAAAAGCAGAATACGAGCGCGATTGTAAAAAAAGCCCTAATGCACCAAAACCCGAAAATTACTTTCCGGATGACGATGCAACCAAACAACCTTCAAAAACGTGGCAAAGCCATGCTTTTTTACTTTTTTCGAACTGGTTAAATTACTACGTGTACCAAACCACACCGTATGATATTAATTTAGTTAGCCAAGACGTGAGGACTAACAACTATGCCGAATAACGCTCCTACAAATAATAAGCAAGCCGAAATAAGCGCCGCATTAAAAGAACGCATTTTAATTTTAGATGGCGCTATGGGCACCATGATCCAAGATCATAAGCTAGAAGAAGAAGACTATCGCGGAGAGCGTTTTAAAGACTGGCATGTATTAATTAAAGGCAATAACGATTTATTAAGCCTAACCAAGCCCGATTTAATCACTGATATTCATCGTGGTTTTTTATCAGCGGGCGCCGATATTATCGAAACCAACACGTTTAACTCGACCACTATTTCGATGGAAGATTACGACATGGCAAGCTTAAGTCGTGAAATAAACCTAGAGTCGGCTAAATTAGCACGCGCAATTTGCGATGAATTTACGGCTAAAACGCCAGAAAAACCACGCTATGTAGCCGGTGTTTTAGGGCCGACATCTAAAACGTGTTCAATTTCGCCAGACGTAAACGATCCGGGTTACCGAAATGTCACCTTTGATAAGCTGGTTACTGCGTATATTGAATCAACACTTGCATTAATGGAAGGCGGCGCCGATTTAATATTAATCGAAACTATATTCGACACCCTTAACGCAAAAGCGGCCTCGTTTGGCGTAGAAGAAGCCTTTGAGCAAGCAGGGCGTACATTACCAGTTATGATTTCGGGGACTATTACCGATGCCTCTGGTCGTACGCTTTCGGGGCAAACAACCGAAGCATTTTATAACTCTATTCGCCATATTAAGCCTATATCAATCGGCCTAAATTGTGCGCTTGGTCCTGATTTACTGCGCCAGTATGTAGAAGAGTTATCGCGCGTGTGCGAAACCTTTACATCGGTACATCCTAATGCGGGCTTACCAAATGAGTTTGGTGAATACGACTTAGAAGCGGGCGATATGGCAACCGAAATTATCGATTGGGGTAAATCGGGCTTTATTAATATAGTAGGCGGATGCTGTGGCACCACGCCTGCGCATATTCGCGCTTTTGCAAAAGGTTTAGCGGGCGTTAAACCACGCCAGCTACCAGAGCTTGAAGTACGCATGCGTTTATCAGGCCTTGAAGCCTGTAACTTAAATTAAGGAGCCAGCATGACCCAACAAATAGCAGTATTTACTAATGTCGGCGAACGTACCAATGTAACGGGTTCTGCCATGTTTAAACGTTTAATCATGGAAGAAGACTTTGAAGCCGCGCTAACTGTTGCCCGCGAACAAGTAGAAAACGGCGCACAGGTTATTGATATAAACATGGACGAAGCCATGTTGGACTCAAAAGCCGCCATGGTTAAGTTTTTAAACTTAATAGCCTCAGAGCCTGATATTTCTCGCGTACCGATTATGGTTGACTCTTCAAAATGGGAAGTAATAGAAGCAGGCTTAAAGTGTATTCAAGGCAAGGCAATTGTTAACTCAATATCGCTAAAAGAGGGCGAAGAGCCGTTTATTCGCCAAGCTAAAATAATAAAACGCTTTGGTGCAGCCGCTGTTGTAATGGCGTTTGATACTGACGGGCAAGCCGACACGGCAGACCGTAAGTTCGCAATATGTGCGCGCAGTTATAAAATATTGGTAGAAGACATTGGCTTTGCGCCAGAAGATATTATATTCGACCCTAATATATTTGCCGTAGCCACCGGTATTGAAGAGCACGATAACTACGCCGTAGAATTTATTGAAGGCACGCGCCGTATTAAGCAAAACTTACCGCACTGTAAAGTGTCGGGCGGGGTGTCAAACGTATCGTTTTCGTTTAGAGGTAATAACCCAGTACGTGAGGCTATTCACTCGGTGTTTTTATATCACGCTATTCAAGCGGGTATGGATATGGGCATTGTAAACGCAGGCCAACTTGCTGTTTACGACGACATACCAGCAGAGCTTCGTAAAGCAGTTACAGACGTAATACTTAACACCGACTCAGGCGCAGGCGAGCGTTTAGTAGAGCTTGCACCAAAATACTCGGGTATGGCGCAAGCCGAGCGAGTAGAAGATTTAGAGTGGCGCACATGGCCTGTTGCAAAACGCCTTGAGCACGCGCTTGTTAAAGGTATTACTACCTTTATAGATGAAGATACCGAAGAATGCCGCGCCGCAGCAGCTAAACCTATTCACGTAATTGAAGGGCCGTTAATGGACGGCATGAACGTAGTAGGCGACTTATTTGGCGCAGGTAAAATGTTTTTACCACAAGTGGTTAAATCGGCGCGCGTAATGAAGCGAGCCGTAGCCTACCTAGACCCATACATTGAGCTTGAAAAAGAAGAAGGCTCAACTAACGGTAAAATAGTGATGGCGACCGTAAAAGGTGACGTACACGACATAGGTAAAAATATTGTGGGTGTTGTACTGCAATGTAATAACTATGAAGTAATCGATTTAGGTGTAATGGTACCGGCTGATAAAATACTGCAAACCGCAATCGACGAAAAAGCCGATATTATTGGGTTGTCGGGCTTAATTACCCCATCGCTTGACGAAATGGTACACGTAGCAAAAGAAATGAAACGCCGTGGCTTTGAGCTCCCATTAATGATTGGCGGGGCAACTACCTCTAAAGCGCACACTGCCGTTAAAATTGAGCCACAGTACGACAAAGGTGTAGTATACGTGAGTAACGCCAGCCGTGCGGTAGGTGTGGTTTCAAACTTATTATCAAAAGAGTTTAAACCTGACTTTTTAGCTAAAACACAAGCTGAATATGTAAAGGTACGTGAGCAGCAAGCGCGTAAAAAACCTCGCTCTAAGCCTGTTACAATCCAGCGCGCACGCGATAACGCAGCACAACTCGATTGGGATAACTACACGCCACCAGTGCCTAAAAAGCTTGGCGTGATCGAGTTTAAAAACGTATCAATTGCTACTTTGCGTAAATACATAGATTGGACGCCATACTTTATGACGTGGTCAATCGCCGGTAAATACCCGCGCATAATGACCGACGAAGTAGTAGGCGAGCAAGCGCAAAGCTTATTTAAAGACGCTAACGATATGTTAGACGACCTTGAAAAAGCAGGCAGTTTGCAACCACTTGGCGTAATAGGTTTATTCCCTGCTAACCGCGTTGGGGACGACATAGAAATATACACCGACGAAACACGCAAAGAGCTGTTAACTACCTCTTGCCATTTACGTCAGCAAACCGAAAAAACCGACTTTGCTAATTACTGCCTAGCCGACTACATAGCACCCAAAGGTACACCAGACTATTTTGGCGCGTTTGCTGTAACAGGCGGTCTTGAAGAAGACGACTTAGCGAATGCGTTTGACGCACAGCAAGACGATTACAACAAAATAATGATTAAAGCGGTTGCCGACAGGCTCGCAGAAGCGTTTGCAGAATACCTACACGAAAAAGTACGTAAAGAGTATTGGGGTTTTGCACCAGACGAAAACCTAGCAAACGATGAGCTAATACGCGAAAACTACCAAGGTATTCGCCCAGCGCCAGGTTACCCTGCGTGCCCAGAGCACACCGAGAAAAAGAAAATTTGGCAGTTGCTCGACACCGAAAAACGCATTGGCATGCAGTTAACCAGCTCATACGCCATGTGGCCAGGTGCTGCTGTTTCAGGTTGGTACTTTTCACACCCAGAAGCTAAGTACTACGCAGTAGCAGCGGTACAACGCGATCAAGTAGAAGACTACGCTAAACGAACTAATATGACGCTCGCAGAGGCAGAAAGATGGCTATCGCCTAACTTGGGGTATGATCCGGAGTAAATAGAACAGCTGTCCGTTAAAACAAAAGCGAGCTTAATTAAGCTCGCTTTTTTGTTTTTGTCACACGACATTAATAAATATTGTTCTGGTGAAAAATAATAAAGACCTGTTCTTATCCAAATAATCATATATTTACAAAAATTTTATTTAGTGAAATTATTAAACAAACGAATATAAGCATTTTTGGGATGTTATAACTCCTCCAAAAGTGGAACATAATAGGCTATTTAATGCTTATAGATAAGGAGAATGAAGTGAACGATGTAGTATCATTTGCTGATGAAAGTGGAATTTCAAAAGGATCACCTTGTTATACTATCGGTATCTTAAATGTTCCAAGTGGATATTTAGATGAATTCAATTTTAAAATTGAACAAATTTATAAATCGAGTGGGATTCGAGGTGAGATAAAATGGGAAAAAATAAGAAAAAGCTCAGGACAGATTAATTTATGCTTAAATATCTTAAAGTTTGTACTAAGTAGCCCGTGTACTTTCCATGCCATTGCGGTATCAAAAGCGCCTTATCAAAAATGGCATAGAGATGAAGAAGCGGCTTTTTACACAACGTATAATCAACTTCTAAATCAAAGTAGTAAAGGTTTAAACGCTAACTTTAAAGTATATATAGACCAGAAAAGTACAAAATATCCTAAACAAGATGAAGTAATTCAAATTATTACTAATCATATGCTTGCTAAATTACCAACATCTTCAAAAATTGAGCTTGTATCTATGCAGGACTCTAAGCTCCATTGGGGTTTACAGGCTGTTGATATACTAACTGGGGCAGTTAATACTGGTTATCTTTTATATTTCAACCCCAAATCTGATATGCAAATGGCAAAAAAACTAGCCACTTTTCGAATGGCTTCAATTTTAGGTTGGGATCAATTAGCCTACGATACTAGACCAAATAATATGTTTAACATTTGGCATTTTCCAATAGAAACTAGAGCTATACCAGACACTAGAGATATAGTTCCCAATTTTGCAGTACCAAATGTTAGCAGAGCAGAATATGAAGTTATAACAGGCTCTTAATAAGGTTTTAAACGAACTGTACTTAGGGAGAACTTTGTAATTTTACTCGCTTCTGTTTCATTTCGTACTTAATAACAAAAGGGCTCAAATCTTTCATTTTCAATGACTTTAATTGAAGGACTATCAATGAAGTATCTAAATTACATATTCCTTTGCTTATCTCTACTTTTCACATCTAGCACATTTGCGCTTGAGCAAAAATATCACGAGAGAGTTTTACCTGTTATTGCTGCTTTTAAAACGCATGATAAAACTGCGATTGCTGCACTTATTAGCTACCCGCTAAAACGACAGTACCCCATACCTGACATTAAAAATGAAGCTGAGTTTATTAACCGCTTTGATGAAGTGTTTGACGATGAACTCGCCAAAGTTATTGCCGCCTCAAACATTAATACCGATTGGGATAAAGTTGGTTGGCGCGGCATTATGCTAAATAACGGCGTTATGTGGGTTGATACTGACGGTAAAATTATTGCTGTAAATACACAAAATACTAAAGAGCAGGCACTTGCTAAAAGCTTAATCGAACACGATAAGCAATCCTTGCACGCAAGTATCAACACTTTTGAAAAACCAGTACTTGATTGGAAAACGGCTAACTACCATATTCGTGTTGATGATTTAGGGGGGCATAATTATCGGTATGCATCGTGGGGTATTAATAAAAAGCCAAGTGATAAGCCTGATATGGTTTTACTAAACGGCGATATTACATTTGAGGGTAGCGGCGGGAATCATCACTATACGTTTAAAAATGGTCGCTATAGTTATGTGCTACAAGTAACCATTATTGGCTGCGATACATCACCACCAGGTTGGCTTGAAGTTTATAAAGACGATGAGCGATTACTATTTGAAGATGTTATAAGCACTCATTAATGTATGTTTTAGTATGCTTGATAATGTAGATCTGTTTTTAACAGTAAAACGTTCTAATAATTAGTATTTTTATAAAATAGATCTAAGTGGTAGGCTAAAAGTAGTAAGTATAAAATAGTAAGTAATTAAAAATAGTTCTCGCGCAACAAGGAACCCTCCTGTAAAGCGCTTTGCCAAGGAGTTTAGTATGATCACGCTTACCATTAATGGTAATAAACATGAGTTTTCTGGCGATCCGTCAACGCCAGTATTATGGTATCTCCGAGACGAATTGAATTTAACCGGCCCTAAATTTGGCTGTGGTATGGCTCAGTGCGGTGCGTGTACTGTGCATATTGATGGGGTAGCTCAGCGCTCGTGTGTATTACCTGTAGCGGCAGTAGCGGGTCTTTCAATTACAACAATTGAAGGGTTAAGCGAGCAGGGCGACCATCCAGTACAACAAGCATGGGTTGAGCATAAAGTACCGCAGTGTGGTTTTTGCCAGTGCGGCCAAATGATGCAAGCTGCAAGCTTATTAGCTGCCAATCCAAACCCTACCGATGATGAAATAGTAAGTAATATGTCGGGAAATATTTGCCGTTGTGGTACATACCCGCGTATTCATAAAGCAATTAAATCAGCTGCTAAAACAATGGCGAGTGTTCAGTATTTCGACCCAAATGAACAAGGGGAAGAAGTATGAACCAAGATAACAAATACTTTGATTTAACCCGCCGTAAGTTTTTAAAAACTAGTGCCCTAGGTGCGCTAGTGCTGGGTACTTATTTTGTTGGCAGTGCGCCAAGAGCATTTGCTGGCGTGTTAGAGCAACCGTCTGAGCTGGCAAAACGCGCAAACTTATTTATTGCACTGCGCCCAGACGGCATGGTTGAAATAACCTGCCATCGCTCTGAAATGGGTCAGCAAATTCGCACCGCGATTGCACAAATTGTTGCCGATGAAATGGAAGCTGCGTGGGATAAGGTTATTGTTATTCAGGGTAAGGGTGACCCTAAATACGGCGATCAAAATACCGATGGCTCGCGCAGTATTCGCTACAATATGCAGCGCCTGCGTGAAATGGGCGCAAGTGTGCGTTACATGATGCAGCACGCTGCCGCTAAGTATTGGAAAGTTGATCCACAAACCTGTACTGCTAATCAACACGTTGTTACACACAGCTCAGGTAAATCGCTTACTTATAAAGATTTAATCGACTTAGCACTTACAATAACGCCACCAGAGGCAGACAAGCTAACACTTAAAACACGCAAAGAATGGCGTTATATTAATACCGGCATGGCGCACATAGATTTAGCAGATTTAGTAACAGGCAAAGCTATATTTGCAGCCGATGTACGCGAGCCACAAGCGCTGGTGGCTATAATTGAACGCCCGCCGGTAGTAGGCGGTGTTGTTAAGTCGTTTGATGCCAGTGCTACAAAAGCGATAAATGGCGTTATAGATGTAATTGAAATGCCTGTACCAAAAGGCGCACCGCAGTTTCAGCCAAAAGGCGGCATTGCGATTATAGCTAAAAACACATGGGCTGCATGGCAAGGGCGTAAAGCATTAAAAGTCGTGTGGGATGATGGCAAAAATGGCGATTACAATTCAGAAGAATTTAAAAAGTCATTATTACAAACAGTACAAACTCCACAGGCAAACATACGTGATAAAGGCGATGCCATGGGCGTATTGGCTAAATCGAGCAATAAACTCGTAGCCGATTACTACGCGCCGCACCTTGCTCAAGCACCAATGGAGCCGCCTTGTGCCACAGCGATGTACAACAAAGACAGTGTTGATATATGGGCTGCTACGCAAAACCCACAAGCCGATATGAAAACAGTGGCTGCAATGCTTGGCATGGATGAGAGCAAAATTAATGTTCACGTTACCATGTTAGGAGGCGGCTTTGGGCGTAAGTCAAAACCTGATTTTTCAGCAGAAGCAGCTTATCTTTCAATGAAAGTAGGCAAGCCTATTCGTGTGCAATGGACGCGTGAAGACGACATACAACATGGTTTTTATCATGCGGTTTCGGCTCAGCACATTGAAGCATCGCTAGATAAAAATGGCGCTATAGAATCGTATTTACACCGCACCGCGTTTTCACCAATTACCTCTACCTTTTCAGAAGGGGCAACTACGCCAGGGAGCTTTGAACTGCGCTTAGGGTTTACCGATAACCCAATTAACACACCTAACATGAAGTTAGAAAACGGTGATGCGCAAGCCAAAGCACGAATTGGTTGGATGCGTTCTGTATCAAATATTTTTCATGCCTTTGCTATTCAGTCATTTATTGGCGAAGCAGCGCACAAAGCCGGTCGCGACCAAAAAGACTATTTACTAGACACTATAGGTCCAAGCCGAATCCTTGATGTAACTGAGCAAAATGCTACATACGATAATTATGGCGGCGATAAAGCAGTTTACCCTTTAGATATTGGCAGGCTGCGCCATGTTATTGAAAAGGTCGCTGATATGAGTAAGTGGGGGCGAGAGCTTCCTAAAGGGCGAGGTTTAGGTATAGCAGCGCATAGAAGCTTTTTAACTTACGTAGCGACGGTAGTTGAAGTAGAAGTGTCGGATACTGGCGATTTAAAAGTAATTAAATCGTGGGTTGCCATTGATGCGGGCACGGTTGTAAATACCGACACCGTTAAAAATCAAACCCAAGGTGGCTCTATTTACGGTATTACCACTGCAATTAGTGACGGTATTACCTTTGATAAAGGCCGCGTGCAGCAAAGTAACTTTCATGATTATCGCGTACCGCGTATGAGTGACTCACCGCTTGAGATTGACGTTGAAATTGTACAAAGCGATGCACCACCAGCAGGGGTAGGTGAGCCATCTACACCAGTTTATGCGCCAGCATTATGTAATGCTATTTTTGCAGCATGCGGAAAGCGCATTAGGCAGTTACCAATAGGTGATCAGCTAAAAGCGTAGCTAAATAACTACAGCTTAAACAAAAAAACCGCCAAAAGGCTAACACCATTCAGTTAAGCATGCTTTGACTTAATGGTGTACCGAGTTTTTGAAATTCGAACGGTCCTACTTTTGGGCCGTTTTCTTTTTTCTGGAAGAATATAACGTTTCACTCGTTC